>JAJPIU010000001.1 GCA_021324535.1 Pseudomonadota bacterium | reverse complement strand
ACGATGAGCTATGGCGCACCCGCCCTGGGCTTCATGGCCTCCAAACAGAAATTTGTACGCCAGTTGCCGGGCCGCCTGGTGGGCCAGACGGTTGAAGAGGGCGGCAAACATCAGACCGGCTATGTGCTAACCCTGCAAACGCGCGAGCAGCATATTCGCCGCGAACGCGCTACCTCTAACATCTGCACTAATCAATCCTTGCTGGCAGTCGGCGCGACCATCTACCTGGCGGCGCTGGGCAAACAGGGCTTCCGCGAACTGGCCGAACTGTGCCTACAAAAGGCCCATTACGCCTTCCGACAGATTACCGCCATCTCCGGCTACGAGGCGGCTTTCAGCAGTCCCTTCTTCGATGAGTTTGTCATCAAGCTGCCCATGCCAGCGGAGCGCCTGAACCATCATCTGGAGCAGAACGATATCATCGGTGGCTACGATCTGAGCAAGAGCTATGCCGGACTGGATAATCATATGCTGTTCTGCGTGACCGATACACGCAGCAAAGAGGACATCGATCATCTGGTAGCGGTGCTACGCGCGACACAGGGGGTACAGGCATGAGTGTTGAGAGTCTCATTTTTGAAAAAGGCGCACCCGGTCGCCGCGCTGCTTCTCTGCCCGCCATGGATGTGCCGACCGAGGCGCTGGATAGCATGATCCCCGCCGACCTGCTGCGCGCAACGCCCGCGCCGCTGCCGGAGGTGAGCGAGATCGAGGTTGTGCGCCACTATACGCACCTGTCACAGCGCAATTTTGGCGTCGATACGGGCTTCTACCCGCTCGGCTCCTGCACGATGAAATATAATCCCAAACTCAACGAAGATATGGCCGCGTTGCCGGGCTTCGCGCGTATTCATCCGCTTCAGTCCGACAGCAGCGTCCAGGGGGCTATTCAGTTAATCTATGAGCTGGAGCAGTATCTGGCCGAGATCGCCGGTATGGCGCGTGTTACCTTGCAGCCCTCCGCCGGTGCGCACGGCGAACTGACCGGCCTCATGCTGATCAAAGCCTATCATCAGAGCCAGGGCGAGAGCCATCGCAACCTGGTGCTGATTCCCGACAACGCGCACGGCACCAATCCCGCCAGCGCTACCCTGGCCGACTATCGCGCCGTCGAGGTCAAGACCGACCGCAAGACGGGCGGTATCGACATGGCCCATCTCAAGACGCTACTGGAGGCCAATGGTGCGAATGTAGCGGCCATTATGCTGACCAACCCCAACACGCTCGGCATCTTCGATACCAACGTCGTAGAGATCGCACGCATGATACACGAAGTCGGCGGCCAGCTTTACTACGATGGCGCAAACGCCAACGCCGTGCTGGGCATCACACGCCCCGGCGACATGGGCTTCGACGTAGTACACTTCAACCTGCACAAGACATGCAGCACACCTCACGGCGGCGGCGGCCCTGGCGCTGGCCCCATCGGGGTCAAAGAACACCTGATACCCTTCCTGCCTGGCCCGCTACCGGCGAAGGACGAGCGTGGCTACTACTGGCAAGATGCCGGACCGCAGTCCATCGGCAAGGTACGCGCCAATATGGGCAACTTCGGCGTACTGGTACGCGCTTATACCTACATTCGCAGCAACGGGCCGGATGGACTCAGGCACGTTGCCGAAAGCGCCATCCTCAACGCCAACTACCTGCGCCACGAACTCTCAAAGGACTACGAAATCGCCTATCCGCTCATCTGCCAGCACGAGTTCGTAGCGACGGCCCAGCGCTACAAGGACGAATACGGCGTCACCGCAACGGACATCGCCAAGCGCCTGCTCGATTTCGGCATGTATGCGCCAACGATCTACTTCCCGCTGATTGTCCACGAGGCCATGATGATCGAGCCGACCGAGACGGAGACGCGCGAGACGCTGGATTACTTTGTGAGTGTCATGCACCAGATCGCCGAGGAGGCACGTACCAATCCCGAAATTGTGCGCACTGCCCCTCACACCACCGTGATTGGCCGTCTGGATCAGGCCCTGGCCGCCCGCAAACCCAACCTGCGCTGGCAACCCGGCCAGGAAAAAACGCATTCGTAAGCTATTGCCTAAACTTTAGCAGGGGTGTGATTCATCACGTCCTGAGAGTGGCTCGACGGGCGAGCAGGGCGTGATGAATCACACCCCTACGGGATTTTCGATTTCGATTGGAAAAGTTCATTGTTTCACGGGCGGCGTGGGATACGTGTGCCAACCCAGAACAGGAAGAGTAGCGCGCTAACCACACCGATCTGTCGCGCGCGCTTTTTCCAGCGTGCCGTCTGCTCTGCATCTATGTCATCCAGATGAAGCAGATGAGCCACCTTTTGCGTTAGCGTCTGTGCAAGACCCTCTTTTAGCGGAGTGACCAGCATAGGCGCTGACGGCAAAACGACGAGCGCGCCACCAGGAAGGCGCAGTCTTCTGACGCCGGTTTCTACTACTGTCCCCTTAGCTTCAGGCACTGCATCGCTCTCGCTACTCCGGGTCTGCAACTGGCAGGTCAACGTGGTCAGCAAACGCTGGATGAGCAGCCTGGTCGCGCCACGTGCCACAGCCTGCGCCAGCCGTGT
>JAJPIU010000087.1 GCA_021324535.1 Pseudomonadota bacterium | reverse complement strand
TATCAGATCGCGGCGTCCAGCAAGTACGCGCAGGATTTCAACGACATCACCACGGGCGACAACACCAACTCCAGCGAGAACGTGCAGGGCTACCCCGCGACGACTGGTTGGGATCCCGTGACAGGGCTGGGCACACCCAACGCGGCGAACCTCTTACCGGATTTGGTGGCGGCGTAGGCGTAGCAAGGCGGGCGGTTGAAACCGCTGCAATGCGGGCGGTTGAAACCGCAGCTAAGGGAGCCGCCGTAAGCGGCTCCACGAAGTCCACCTGCGTGGACTCACTCATACTCGGCGAAATCGCTGTTGGGCAAGGCGGGCGGTTGAAACCGCAGCTAAGGGAGCCGCTTACGGCGGCTCCACGAAGTCCACCTGCGTGGACTCATTGTTGGGCAAGTGACGCCGTATACTATGCGTCGCAGGCGAGAGACGAGTAGCACCACCAGGGATGGCAGCGGGTGTCGCTTGCCCCAGACGAAGCCTGATCGAAAGCGATCTTGTATTTGAAGCTCATACCATGTCGCTTGAATGGAGGCGCACATGCCAACGCTTGAAACGCCTCGCCTGCTGCTCCGCGACTTCACGCTGGCGGATTGGGAGGCGGTGAACGCGCTGCTGACCGATCCGCTCGTCACGCGCTACATGCACTTTGCCGCCTGGGACGAGCAGCGCCGTCGCGAGTGGCTTGACAAGATCGTGCGTGAGGCGGATGATCCCAGGCGTGGGTTCTACAACTGGGCGATCACACTGCGCAACGATGGCGCACTGATTGGCTGGTTTGGCATCGGCAACACCGCGCAGCCAACCTCTTCTGAGCGCGGCTGTGGCTATGCGCTGAACAGTCGCTACTGGGGGCATGGCTATATGCCCGAAGCCGCATGCGCCATCTTCGCCTATGAGTTTACCATACGAGGGGCAAAACGCATCTTTGCAGAATGCGAAGTGGAGAACATTGCCTCGGCGCGGGTGATGCAAAAGAGCGGCATGACCTTCGAGGGCGAGTTCTATGAGCCGGACATCGAGGGTGATTGGGACGCGCGCTACCGCTATGCCATCACTGTTGACGATTGGTCAACTGCCGACGGACAGCCGCAAACGCCATCCAAGGCGTGATGCCTTTCATGCAGATGGGATTGCCAAACCGGCACTCTGCTGTAGCGCTTGGGTCATAGCACGGCGCGCACCACACCTTGTTCCACAACACAATGGCGTTGGGGTCAGTTGGCCCGCTCTGGCCGGGATCGGTTGGCCCATGCAGCACAACGACAGGCGCGCCCACCGCACAGGCGATGTGCATCGGCCCGCTATCGCCCGACACCGCCACATCGCTGGCCGCCAGCAGCGCCGCCAGTTCTGGCAGCGACGTTTTGCCACACAGGTTCAGCGCGGGCCGCCGCTGATTGCGTAGCTGGCGCATCACCTCCGCCGCCAGTGACTCCTCGTTGGGGGCGCCCGTCAGCACGACCAGCGCATCCAGCCGCTCGATCAACAAGTCCACCAGCGCGGCGCTGTAGCGTGTCGGCCAGCGTTTCGCCTGCCCGTTGCGTGCGCCCGCATGCAGCGTGACGACCGGCCCCTGTGCGCTTGTCTGTGTGCGCTCCACCGCGATCACTTCGGCAATATGCTTTTGCGCCTGCGGATCGAGCGCCAGGCGCGGATGCGCATCCTCCGGCATGACTACGCCACCCGCCGCCTGCGCCAGCGCCAAGATATACTGTACCTCATGTTCTGGCTTGTCGTAGCGACGCCCAGGAAGAGAATCGGTCATGAAGTAGGGATAGGCTTCTCCGGCGTAACCGACTCGTCGCCGAGCGCCCGTCAGTCGGGTAACGATGCTGCCGATGTCACCGTTTACGCTCACAGCCAAGTCGTAGCCGGGCGTGCGCGTCGCTCGTAAGAAGTCGCGTACCTCACGCCGGGCAGCGGGCAAGAAGAGCCAACGGGTGGGAATAAGATGACTGGGATTGAAGGTCAGCACACGCTGAATATCGGGATTGCCTAAGAGTATTGGCGCCGAGGACTTCGGCACAAGCATATCAATCGTCGCCTGCGGATAGCCCCGCCGCAACGCGCGCACCGCCGCCGTCGAGAGAACGACATCGCCCAGCAGATCCATGCGCACGACGAGGATACGCCGGATGGTCGGATCGCCTGGCGTCAGCGGGGGCAGCGGCTCGCGCCAGTCGCGCGTCAACTGACCAAGCACGCCCAACGCCAGACGCGCCAACGCCTGCCCCTGGCGGATAAGCAAGCGTGTGGGGCGGTTCAGCAGACGCCGCCGCAGCGTTAGCCCAGTTTCGTAGCCAGGCTCAACGCCAGCGGGAGCGGTATCCTCATGCTCAGATGGTACATCGAGGTCGGCTCGCGCTTGCTGTATATTCTGTTCCGAACTAGCTCTCTCGTCTGCCATGATTGAGTTATAACCTACCACCTGAATAAGAAAACGCACACGCCGCACGCCTACCATACCATAGCATACCTGCGACGAAGCCAACAAAAATCCCCTCCCTTATTGCGTGGGAAGGGATTGACAGGTTGATGGTGAGCATGTACGCTGACTACGCGCTGCGGCGCATGAACAGCGATCCCAGCCAGAGGAACGTTCCGGCGTTCATGCACAGCACTGGCATCAAATCCTCGAAGGTGTGGACACCAACCGAGTTGGGGTCAGGGTTCGTCAGCCCCAGGACAAGCATGACCGCGCAGCCGATGATGCTGATGATGGCGATCACTGTGACGCCAATGCTTGCGCCGCGCGAATAGGCGACCAGTGGGCGGAAGTAGCGCAGCCCGAACAGCAGCAACAGGGCAACCGGCAGGAAATGAAGCGCGTCGGCGATGGGGCCGTAGCTCGTGTTCACCGGCTGAACAAACTGGCCGTTGTCCCAGCCCCAACCGGCCACCATCAAAATGAAGGCCGTCATTTGCAGTGTGTAGAGCAGTCCGGTCGGCGTGGACGCCGCTTTAGCGACTGGCTCAGCGGTTGGAGCAATTGCCTGGCGGGAAGATTGGGGGGATGATGTCGTGATGGCCATTGTGGTTCCCCTTTCTGGATGCTGATGATGTCATCGAGGTGGACGTGGTTGACGTTTCGTCCATGCGCCTCTTCGTTCGTACACTTCAAGTCTATGCGAATGAAGCCATGTTGCGTAGTAAGATGTGTCATGAGATCAGGATGACATTTGTCATGGGGATGGCTGAGCGTATGAAACCCTATGCGATATGATGAGAATACCAGCGACACGGGCGCTGTTTAGCGAACGGGAGCAGATGTGATGGTCAACGAACTGCCAGAAGCGCCGACAAAACGGCGGCTGTATCTGCCGCCGAAATACCTCACCTATGTGATCTGGCTGATCTGGATCATCTGGCTGCCCAACCTGCTGCCGCCGATTCTTGCGCTGCTCCACTTTCACACGCTTACCGTTGGGATTGTGTTGGAGATTGCTGGCGTGGCGCTGTTTGTCGCGCTCTATCTCTGGGTCAATCTGCGCACGGCGCGCGCCTTCGCGCTGGCCGCCTCACCCGCGTTCACGACCTTCACCCCAGAACCAGAACTGACGCCCTTCCAGGCATGGTGGCCTATCGTCGTCATGACGGCGTTGAGCCTGCTTTTCGTCCGCTTCGCTGGCCTGGAATGGGGGACGCTGTTTATCTATACCGGCGTCTGCGCGGCTTCGCGCCTGCCTGCCGCCCAGGCGGTCTGCGCTATCCTGGGGCTTGAGGCGATCATCGGCGTCTCGTATCTGATCAATGGCGGAGACGGCTCATACTATGGGCAGGGTATTCTGATTGTGGGGATAGCCAGTTTCACGACGATGAGCCTGCGCTGGGCTGCAATGTCGGGCCTGCGGCTGCGCGCCGCCCACAAAGAGATCGCACGGCTGGCGGTGATGGCCGAGCGGCTGCGCATCGCCCGCGACCTGCACGATCTGCTAGGTCACAATCTCTCGGTGATCGCGCTGAAAAGCGAGCTTGCCCACCGGCTGATCGAGGCGGCGCCCGACCGCGCGGCTCAGGAGATCGGTGAGATCGAGACGGTCGCCCGCTCGGCGCTCTCTGAGGTGCGCGAGGTGGTGAATGAGTATCGTCAGCCGACGCTCACCGGAGAGTTGCGCAACGCCGAGACAACGCTCCGCGCGGCTGGTATCACCTATCGCTTTGTGGGCGCCGAAGCCGAAGAGGAGCAGTTTCCCTCAGCGGTTGCAACGGCGCTCGCCTGGGCGATCCGCGAAGGTGTGACAAACATCATCCGCCACAGCCACGCGCATGTTTGTCGCCTGAGCCTCACTCAGGACGCAAAGGACGTGCGCCTGGCAATCATCAACGATGGCGTGGATGTCGCCGAGGCGAACAGCGCGGACTCCGGCGGGAACGGGCTACGCGGGCTGCGCGAGCGCGTGGAACGACTGGGCGGCTGTGTGGAAGCAAATCGCTCCGGCGCAGAGTTTTGGCTGGAAGTGAAGATTCCGCTGGCTGTCGGTGTGCAGAGGTAGCATGGCGTGGCGTGGCGTGGTGTGGGGGGACGAGACAGGCGAGGCGAGGCGTGGGGGGACGAGCCGGCGGGGCAGTGGGCCGGCGGTTAAAACCGCGCCTACGGGCTCCGCCACAAAGGCCGCCTTTGCGGCCTCCCTTCCGCCGACTGTTGACCGCTGCGCTGAATGGCATGACGACTAGAGGCGTTGCGCCACGAAGTCCGCCTAGAGAGCAGACGGCGGCGGCCCTACTACGCCAACGTGTTTGCGTTCCTCTCTTGCGATCTTGTTTGCCCTACGATCTCCAGCCCGCGAAGGCGGGCTTTGTGGCGCAGCCCGTAGGCGCGGTTTTAACCGCCTGCTCGTCTTCACCCCTTCCCATCGATGGGAAGGGCCGGGGTTAGGTTATGCCGTAATCTTCGCGAAGACCTCGGAGCCGTAGCGTTGCGTCGCGGGGACAAGGCCGCCTTCGCTGCGCAGCGCCCGCACAATGGGCGATGGCTCCTCCGCCTGATAGGTCTTCCCCGTCGCCAGGTCGCGTATCTCACCAGTGGTCAGGTTCACCTCAAGCTCGGCGCCCTCGCCAACCGCATCGTAGAACGCCTGATCATGCACCACCAGGAACGGCACGCCCTCGTTGACGAGGTTACGCTTGTGGATGAAGGCGTAGCTCTTGGCGATGATCACCTGGATGCCCACACCCTGCAACGCCCAGACGGCCATCTCACGCGAGCTGCCACTGCCCCAGCCCTCGCCCGCCACGATGATGTTCGCCCCGTTGCGCGCCTTCTCGCGAAAGTCTGGCCGCACGTAGTAGAAACACTTGTCGCCAAGCTCCTCAGTGGAGGTGAGATGGCAGAACTCGCCGGGGATAATCGCGTCGGTATCTACCCCATCGCCAAACCGCTGTACTTTGCCGCGCACAACCGCCTCGCCTGCGCCGGACGCGCGCTTCGCGCCAGCCGCAGCCTGCTCCACATGCGTCTCCGGCTCGGCAGGGTGAATCTCGTGCGGGCGCGCCGTTACTCGCCGCTTGAGGATGCGGTTCAGGCGATCCTGATCCACTCGCGCCAACAATGGGCGTGGATCGGTCAGCCGCATGCCAAGCGCACTTGCTGCGACGGTGGCCGCGCTCGATAGCCAGGCCAGCGATCCCTCACCCATGCGATTCTCGAAGTTGCGGTTCTGCGAACTGAGCCAGACCTCATCGCGCCCCGCCTTGCGGCTGGCGATCCCCAGGCAGAGCGAACAGCCGGGCGGGTCTACCACAAATCCGGCGGACTGATAGATGTCCCAGATGCCCGCCTCGCGCAGGTTCCGTTCGATCCAGAGATCGCCTGGAGCGACGATGCGCCGGTCGCCCTCCATAGGAACGGGCTGCTGCCCCTCCGCCAGGGCGGCTTCGAGCACCAGCCCTGCCAGCGCCAGTTCTTCTTCGGTGGTGGTGCAGGCGCCAACGAACGCGCCGTCCAACTGCTGGCCAACAAGCTCGGTCACGTCCTTCACGTTATCGGGTGAGAAGGGTTTGGCGACCTGGGGCGCGAGGTTGGCGAGGTCAATGGGATAGCGCGCAATGTAGGGGGCATCGTCGTCGGCGCGGAAGTAGAGTGGGCTATCGTTGTAGCCGCGTCGCCGCTGGGCAAGCCAGGCCGCCACCGGCTCGTCGGCCTCGAAGATGCCGTTCAGACCGCCGAACTCCGCCGTCATATTGCAGATGGTGAAACGCATATCGGTTGAGAAGGTGTGGGCAGCCGCGCCGCGATACTCCACCGTGCGCTCCATCGCGACGGTGTTGCGCCCAAGCGTTCCTAGCGTGCGCAAGATGATGTCTTTGCCGCCAATGCCAAATGGCGGCGCGCCCTCGTAGTCTACGGCGATGGCGTCGGGCACTTCGAGCCACGTCTCACCGAGCGTCATGGCAACAGCGACATCCGCGCCCCCCAACCCGATGGCAAACGCGCCCAATCCGCCATGCGAGCTGGTATGCGAGTCGGCTCCGACGACGACCTCGCCCGGCTGCACCAAACTCCGATAAAAGCGGGTGTGCATGATGGTGACGTTGGCGTCGTAGAAGTGTTTGAGGCCGCTCTCTTTGGCGAAGTCGCGCGCGAGGGTGACGAGCTTGCGCGTGCGGGCGTCGGTCGCCAGCATAACGGGATCAACCGTATGGTCGAGCGCGAGGTAGAAACGCGCTGGATCGTGTATCTTCGGGCGCCCCAGCATGGTGTAGGTGCGATCCATGCCGTTCCAGGCAAGCTCGCTGGCCATCGTCCAATCCACCCGAATGCGCAAGACGTCGCCCGCCTGCACATACGGACGTGGCAAACTGACGGCGTGCTGCGCAAGGATTTTCTGCGTCAGTGTCATGGGTTTGACGGCGGGAGATGATGGCGAGGATGGAGATGGGCGTTTGGTGGTGAGCGTGGTCATAGATAGGGTACCTCGTTGTACGAACTGGTGTTTTGTTTGTAGCCTATCACATGGGTGGTCTGCGTGGGAAGACCTAACCTCCCCCCGCCCCCCTTCCCCACACGGGAAGGGGGGAGCTAGGTTATCGTAGGGTGGGCGTTTGTGGCGATGGCAAAGGTGGGGTGTCCGTCGTGGGACTGCGTGGGTGGCGAAAGGCGTGGGTGGGGCGCCACCTATCCTCCCCGCCCCCTTCCCCACACGGGAAGGGGGGAGCTTGGTGGTACTAGGGTGGGCATGAGTGGCGAGGGCGAGCGATGGGCGTTTGTGTGAGATAGGCGCCCGTTGCGATGGGGAAAGTGACGAATGCCTGGCCCAGCACGCAGGCGCCTCCCCTCCCCGTGCGGGGGAGGGGCCGGGGGAGAGGTCAGTGCTCCCCTCCCCGTTCAGGGGAGAGGTCACATGCTTCGGCTATGCGGGCGAGCACGCTGTTGATGTTGTTGTTGACCTCGGCGTTGGTGAAGCGGATGGTGTGGAAGCCGTGGCCCAGGAGGATGAGGTCGCGTTGGTGGTCGGCTTGGGGGGGGTGTTCGTGGATGGGGCCGTCTACCTCGACGATGAGGCCGTTCTCGCAGCAGAAGAAGTCAGTGACGAAGCCGTGGAGAAAGTGTTGCCGGCGCCAGTGGAGCTTGTGAAAGCGGTTGGCGCGCAGATGTTCCCAGAGCGCCTTTTCTTCAGGGGTCATGTGACGGCGAAGATCAAGCACAACCTGCCGCTTCTCCGGGCTGATCCGCTGGCCAACCGTCGTGCCCTTGCGTTTCATACCTCTCCCCCAACCCCTCCCCCACACGGGGAGGGGGGAATGTTTCGCCTGATGGCGAACTCTGTGTTTTCACCAGTGGTGATGTGTTGCTTTTCGTTGGAGAGTATTCTCGCAGCTTTGTTGCTTGCTGGCAAGCGGCTTGTCACCTTTGGGCTGACCTCTCCTCCGGCCCCTCCCCCGCACGGGGAGGGGAGTAGCATAGCGCAGGTGCAAGTGTCTGCCGATTGCCCTATATGCCCGCTCATCCTTGCCCTTTGCCACCCACGCCCGCCCTACCACCCAGCAAGCTCCCCCCTTCCCGTGTGGGGAAGGGGGGCAGGGGGGATAGGTAGGTTACGGCAAGCGGGGGAAGCGTGAGAAGTCGGGCTTGCGCTTCTGCAAATACGCCTCTTTGCCCTCTTTGCCCTCTTCCGTCATGTAGAAGAGCATCGTCGCGTCGCCCGCCAGCTCTTGCAGGCCCGCCAATCCATCGGTGTCGGCGTTAAAGGCTGCTTTCAAGAAGCGGATGGCAATCGGGCTTTTTTCAAGAATCTCGCGCGCCCACTGCACCGTCTCTTCTTCAAGGTGCTCCAACGGGACGACTGTGTTGATCAGCCCCATATCGAGCGCCTGCTGCGCGGTGTACTGGCGGCAGAGATACCAGATTTCGCGCGCCTTCTTGTGGCCGACCACGCGCGCCATATAGGTCGCGCCCCAGCCTGCGTCGAAGCTGCCCACGCGCGGCCCCGTCTGCCCGAAGCGCGCGTTGTCCGCCGCGATGGTCAGATCGCAGAGCAGTTGCAGCACATGGCCGCCGCCAATCGCGTAGCCTGCGACCATCGCGATCACCGGCTTGGGTAGATATTTGATGGATTTTTGCAGATCGAGCGCATTGAGCCGGGGCACGCCATCCGCGCCGACGTAGCCGCCATTGCCACGTGTGCGCTGGTCGCCACCGGAGCAAAAGGCCAGGTCGCCCTGCCCCGTCAGGATCACGACGCCGATATGCGGGTCTTCGCGGCAGTAGGCAAACGCATCGATCATCTCGTTCAGCGTCTCCGGGCGGAAGGCGTTACGCACCTCCGGGCGGTTGATGGTGATCTTCGCGATGCCCTCGGCTTGCTCGAAGATGATGTCGCCATACTCACGGATAGGCTTCCAATCGAGCGCGCGCTTGACGGTGGAGGTGGCTGGGGAAGTCTCTGAGGTCGGTTTGGACACTTTAGTAGCCATGCTATACTCACTCCTGTACACAACACTGTGCAAACACGATTTGGATGTTCCAAGGTATGATCATAGCGCAGAATGTTCATGTCTGGCAGGTTTTTCAGGGAAAGGGGGAAGCCATGATTGTGCGAGTCTTTCGGGCAAAACTCAGACCCGGCAAACGCAGCGATTTCGAGCGTCATTGCCGTGTAAATGCCCTGCCATTGATGCGTGCACAGCCCGGATGCCTGTATGTGTTGATCGGAGAACCCCAATCGAACCTGCCAGATTACATCAGCGTGGTCTCGCTCTGGCGTGATCTCCAAAGTCTACAAGCGTTCGCCGGTGAACAGTGGCAACAGTCCTTGATTCTGCCAGGCGAAGCGGACATGCTCGAGCGGGTCAGCGTCGCGCACTATGAGGATTCCTACGCCAGCCTGATTCAGATGTGGCATGCCCAGGCCGTCTGGATGAAACGGCGTGAGGTCACGGCGCTTTCCGCGCCATTGACCGATGAGCAATGGCAAGCCATTCAACCGTACCTTCCACCACAGCGCCATCGGGGGCGACCGCGCGCCGATGACCGACGTACGCTCGATGGCATCCTCTATGTGCTACGCAATGGCTGCCGCTGGCGTGATCTGCCCCCAACCTATGGCGATCCGGTCACCTGCTGGCGGCGGTTCACTCGCTGGGAAGCTACTGGAGACTGGGAACGGATTTGGCGGGCGCTGCTCATGGCGTTGGAACCAACCGAACGCTGCGCGTGGGCGCTGGCCTTTCTCAATAACCGCCATGTTCCCGCCCACCCCGGTCGCTGGCGGCGCGAACGGGTACTGATTTCTCAGGGAGAGTCGGCATAAACTGGCGCTCCATGATGCGATGTATTTTTGCAACCAACTCTTGGCGTAGCGTTTCTCCGTTGCTAGGATTCTCCCAACATCTCAACTCGTCAGGAGGGTAGAGCCACTGGATGGCGTCTGCGTTTCTGGCGCTAGCGAAAGGGGGATCCAATGCGTTTCTCTCGCCGTTTCGTCGCGTTGTCTCTGGTGATCCTGCTCGTACTTGTGGCAGCAGGCGCGCTGATAGGTCATGCCCTTCTCGCCGGAGGAGGCCACACAACCGGCGCGCATGTGGCTCAGGTCGCTCCAATCTCGCCGACGCAGGAGCAGCTTGCACAGGACGTCTCACTGAATATCTGGCATGCCGGTGTAAAATCGCTCACTACCACCTACGATGCACAGCGCCATAGCGCGACGGTTACGATCACGATGGGCGCAAGTGTTCCCAACACAACACTCAAGGTAAGCGCAGCGCAGGAGCTTACGAAGGCGCTCTGTCTCATGGCCTTACAGGCGCTCTGGACAAGCGGCGTGGCGCTCGACCAGACGACCGTGCTGGTTCAAGGCCTCGCGCAAAGCATCTATGGGGAGATAATCACCCAGGTTTATGGCAAGGTCATCCTCAAAGCGGCCACAGCCCACAGGATAGCCTGGGATACGATAACCGCCGACGCCGCATGGAGCGCCTACGATTTCGCGTTCCTGCAAAATGACTTCGTGCTGAACGACATATTGGGCTGATTGGGCAATGACAAAAGTCATCCCAATCTCATGACACCTATGACTACCAGGCCAAATATTCTCCGCGTACACTGAGCACAGACGCTTGAACGGTAGGGCAGTACAATCGTAGCTGTACACGTCGGGCAGGCTTCATCAATCAGTTCTGTGTTGCGCTCTTTCAACGTACAGAAAGGGGAAACGCCAATGGCCACTACTACTTCATCTCGCCAAGCAACCCAAACAGTTCTGACGACTACGCAAGCCATCCAGGGAACACAGTCATCGGCCACTTTACCCGTTCCGCGCAGGCTGCTCGTGTGGCTGACCGCAGGAATAGGTGGAACCGCGCTCTTCATGATCATCTATCTGATTGAGGGTGTCACACGTCCCGGTTATAGCGCCTGGTCGCAAACCATCAGCTCGCTTAGCTTTGGGCAGGGTGGCTGGATACAACAGGCCAACTTCATCCTGTGCGGCGTCAGTTGCCTTGTGCTGGCCTACGCCTGGCGGCAGGTTCTCAAAGGGGGCGTCTGCGCAACGTGGTATCCTGTCCTGAAGCTCATCGAAGGGGTTGGGCTGATCGGCCTGGGGATTTTCCGGGAAGACCCATTGCATACCATCAGCATGGTCATCACGATGATCGCTATGTGCGCCAGCTTGATCGTCATCTCGCGGCGTTTCTGGGGCGACCCAAAGTGGCGCGGCTGGGCGATGTTCTCGATAGCCTGCGGCGTCTGGCCCAACCTCGTTATGCCACTCTTTGGACTGGCCTTGAATCCGCAAGGTCCGCTCAGCAGCTATACCGGCCTGATCGAACGACTGGCGACCAGCCCCGACATCGCCTGGGGCGTTGTCCTCCTCATCCCCCTCTGGATGGGCAGGGAATTGATGCTGCGGCGCAACGCCTA
>JAJPIU010000039.1 GCA_021324535.1 Pseudomonadota bacterium | reverse complement strand
TCGCCAAAGGCCGAGCCGATCAAGCAATGGCTGGCGCGGGTCGGCGCGCAACGCCTCGATACAATGACGCGCCCGATTGACGCCATCCAGGCGCACGCCGAGGCGCAGACCATGACATCGCCAGGGCCGAACGCGCCGTTGCAGGAGTGGTTGGGATATCACGAGCAGATGGCCGCGTTCTTGCGCCGCCAACTCGCCTATGAGACACAACTCGCCGATGCGCAGGCGCAACTCAATGAGCATGACGAGCGGCTCGATGACCACGATGCGCAGCTTGCCGTGCTGCATAGCTGGGGTCGGTCACCTCGAAAAGGAGCAACGGCGCTTGCCTGAACTCCTGGAACGCCTGGGGCCACAAACGCTGACCCCCGCACATCAAGCGAAGGTCAAAGCAGTAGCCGTGCGCTTGCCTGAACTCAGTGGGGACGCCTACAGCACGATTTACGGCAAGTTGAACGCAGACTTTCATGTGGGCAGATACAGCGACATCCCCGACGCGCAGTGGGAGCAGGTGGAGGCGTGGTTCAGATGTGAGCTTGACGACGCCGAACGTCGCCACCGCCATGGAGGCAGGTAGCCCTGCCCTCACATCCTGAAGACGCCGAAGCGCGTGTCAGGGATGGGCGCGTTGAGCGAGGCGGCGATGCCAAGCGCCAGCGTCATCCGCGTATCCAGCGGGTCGAGGATGCCGTCATCCCACAGGCGCGCCGTGCTGTAATACGGGCTGCCCTCCGTCTCGTATTTGGCGAGCGTTGGCGCCTTGAAGGCTTCCTGTTCTTCGGGCGTCATCGTCTTGCCGCGCGCCGCCAGACTCTCCATCCGCACGGTCAGCAGCGTGCTGGCGGCTTGCTCGCCGCCCATCACCGAGATGCGCGCATTGGGCCACATCCAGAGCTGGCGGGGACTGTATGCTCGCCCGCACATGCCGTAGTTGCCTGCGCCAAACGAGCCGCCGATGATGACGGTGAACTTGGGAACCTGCGCATTGGCGACGGCCATCACCATTTTTGCGCCGTCTTTGGCGATGCCGCCGTTCTCGTACTGCTTACCTACCATGAAGCCAGTGATGTTTTGCAAAAAGATCAGCGGCGTCTTGCGCTGGCAGCATAGCTCGATGAAGTGCGTAGCTTTGAGCGCGCTCTGCGAGAAGAGGATGCCGTTGTTGGCGATGATCCCTATGGGATAGCCCATCAGCCGGGCAAAACCGCAGACCAACGTCTCGCCGTAGAGCGCCTTGAACTCGTGGAAGCGGCTGCCATCCACCAGCCGCGCAATAATCTCGCGCACGTCGAAGCTGCGACGCGGATCGCGTGGCACGATGCCATAGAGTTCCGCTGGATCGTAGCGCGGCTCCTCCGGCTCCGTGACCTCCCAGGGATATATCTTACTGCGGTTGAGGTTGCTGACGATGGAGCGGACGATGGCCAGCGCGTGCTCGTCGTTGAGCGCATAGTGATCGGTCACGCCGGAGATGCGACTATGCACATCGGCGCCGCCAAGCTCCTCAGCCGTCACCTCCTCGCCGGTCGCCGCCTTCACCAGCGGTGGCCCCGCCAGGAAGATGGTGCCATTGCCGCGCACGATCACCGTCTCGTCGCTCATCGCAGGAATATACGCGCCGCCCGCCGTGCATGATCCCATCACCGAGGCGATCTGGGGAATGCCCTTGGCTGACATCTGCGCCTGGTTGTAGAAGATGCGCCCGAAGTGGTCACGGTCGGGGAAAACGTCGGCCTGCAACGGCAAGAAGGCGCCGCCGGAATCCACCAGATAGACACAGGGTAAGTGATTTTGCTCGCCGATCTCCTGGGCGCGCAGGTGTTTCTTGACGGTCATGGGGAAGTACGTGCCGCCTTTGACGGTGGCGTCGTTGGCGACGATCACACATTCCTGGCCTTCGATCACGCCGATGCCTGTGACGATGCCAGCCGAGGGCGCGTCGCCGTCGTACATCTCCCACGCCGCCAGGGGATTGAACTCCAAGAAGGGCGTGTCGGGGTCGCACAGGCGCTCGATGCGTTCGCGCGCCAGCAGCTTGCCACGCGCCCGATGTTTGGCGATGGCCGACTCTCCGCCGCCTGCTCGCGCCTTCGCGATGCGCTCACGCAGTTCAGTGGTCAGCTCCGTGAAATAGGCGTAGTTTTCCTGGTAGTCCGCGCTGGAGCGATCCAGCCTGCTTTCGATGATGGCCATAAACTTCTAGCTACTCCCCTCGGCGTTGAGGCGTTTGTGTGGTGTCCGTTTTCTTTATCCCTGAGGGTATTGCGGCGGATAGGGCGCCTGCGGAGGATATTGTGGTGGCGGATATGCGCCTGACGCCTGGCCGCTTTCAGGCGAGTACGGCGCAGCCGGTGGGTATTGCTGAGGGTAGCCTCCTGATGGCTGGGCTGGGTAGCCTGGATAGCTGGGAGGGTACGCCGACGGAGGGCTATATGCGCCCTGCATAGGAGGCATAGGAGGCATGGGAGCCGCCATTGGGGCCATAAACGCCTGCGCCGGTTGAGGATGTGATGAATTGTAGATCGCTCGCCCGATCAGCCCGCCTATTGCGCCGATGCCTGCGCCTAGGCCAATTGCCAACCCCTCGAAGAGCACGAGCGCGATCAGCGCGCCTGCGGCTACCACACTGGTTCCCCCTGTCGTATCGCTGGTGATGACCTGATAGAATACCTTGACAAAAATGTCGAGGAACCCGATGGCTCCAGCGATCAGCCCGGCGATGACGCCTGTGCTGACTTTGCCCGTCTCGCGCGAGGCAAGCAGCCCGGCGACGCCCATCAGCAGCAGGTTGATAATGAGAACAAGCGGGCCGATGCCCAGACCCACGATATTGATGATGTTGAGCAGGAGCATCACGATACCCGCGATCAGCCCCCACTGGAGCGAGATGCCCCGTCGTGTCGCGGGTTGGGTTGGCGGAAAAGGCGCTGGGGCGGGAGGAAATGGTTGGTACAATGCACCTGTCCTTTCTCTGTCTGATCAGTGCCCTGATCACATCAACTTAGAACAGTGTAATGCGCTTTGGCGGTTCAAGCAAGAGTGGGGTTGTAGGTATTTCCCAGGTGGAGCGGAGAAGCCACCAGAGCGCATCCATGTAGCGCGCTATCAGGCTGCGTCAGCCGAGAAACGCCGGGCAGGCGGGCGAGGCTGGGGAGGGCGTATCGAGCCGTTGAGCGAACAGCCAGGGATAGAGCGGATTGGTGTAGGTGTGTGTCAATCCATAGACCTGGGGCCAGATGGTATGGCCGGGCGCATTGACCAGAGTAAAACAGGGATGTCCCCCCTTCGCGGTGATTGCCCGGAGCATATCATACGCCGATGAGAGAGGCACGTCATTGTCGTGTTTGCTGTGAAAATCCCATACAGGCACATGGATAATCACCCCTGCCTGCGTTGGGTCGCCAGCGCCAGCAAGAGGAACGCCCGCCGCGAAGTAGTGCGGCCACCGCTCAAGCGCATCCCACACACCATCGGCGCCCATCGAAATGCCGGTGATATAGCGCCTGGTGGGGTCTATGTTGGGATAGGTCTTTTGCAACAACTGCACGATGATCATCGCCATCGCCAGGGAAGGCGTCGGTTGTGGAAACAGCCGATAATCGCCTGTGCGCCCCAATACATTCACCCAGCGATCTGGTTCAATCAACTGGGGAACCACCACAAAACTCGGCCAGCGATCCTGTATACTTGGCCCTCCCGCTGGGTACCCAGGCCCCCAGACATCCACGTATTCCTGATTGAGCAGCTTGGCGGTATTTTGGCTGGGCGTCAGCTTTGCCTGGATGCGTTCGCCGACGCCGTGCAACAGCAGCACAAGGGGATAGGATTGGCTTGGAGAGTAGTTACGAGGGATGTACAGATAAAATTGCAACATGGACGATGTTGATGACGAATCCGGGCCACTGTAGAGGCACGGATGAAAACCGAGAACCGAAGAAGCTGCGGGAGCAGCAGGCGTGGGCGTCACTGAAGCCTTCGGTGTGGGTATTGGCGTCGTTGGCAGCATCGTCGTGGAGAGGCAGGTGAGCGACCCAACAGGCGCGGGGAGAACCTCAGGGAGGGGTGTCGAGAAAGGAATCGGTGTGTCAGTTCCTGTCGCGGTCGCCGTTGCCTTGGCGACCATTGAAGTTGGCTGCTTTGCGCTTGACCCCATAAAGGGGGAGAACCTGCGCAATGGGATGAGCGAAGCAAATTGTAGCGCGATGCAGAGCGCCAGCAGCAATGTGGCGCTTGCCGTCATATAGGGTAGTGTTCTCTTCAAGCGGCGTAACCGGCGCGCGCGTCTGGCCTCCATAGACCTGCATCCCTTCCTGATCTCGATGTGTTTGCTGTGCGACAGCGTTATGGCTGTTCCTGCTGAGAGCATGGCTTGCTCGAAGCTACCGCTTTTTGCGATTTAGCCAGCCGATCCCACAGGTGGCTTCCCCTGTCTCGTATCTCTGCCGCCAGGCGCGCAAGCCACCGGACGGTTCGGCTGTCTCGGCGAAGCGCGCAGGTGCGCCCGATCAGGCGGCTGACGCCGGGAATATAGAGCATGAGTGTACACAGAGCAACCGTCAGCGCCGCCGCGCTGCCCCAGACGGCGAGCACCCGAATGGGTTCCAGCCACCAGGCAGGAATGAGGGGCACGCCATACTCCATCACCTTCACGAGAATATAGGCGTGCAGCAGGTATATCCCAAAGGAAACATCTGACAGCAGCGACCAGAAGCGATAGCCGCCGGGCGGCTTTGGCGCGCGGCGAACTGACCAGCGATAGGCAAGCCAATAGAGGGCGGCGGCTGCCCCAAAGACGTATACAGCCATCGCCGGCTGGAAGACTGAGACGCCATACGCGATCCCTTGCCCTGAGCCATACACTTGATAGATCAGATTTCCCCACAGCAGCGCAACTCCAACCGCCAGCGCAAGGATCGTCCATTTGCCAAAGCGGAGCATGAAGGCGCGCACCTGAGGTAAGTACAACGCGGCCAGACCGCCGAACACCATGTAGAACTGGTAGACTGGCAGCCAGCGGCTCTCGTTTTGGCCGATGTACAACGCCCAGGGAGTGGAAGCGTAAGGCCCAGTCTGTATGACGCTGTAATCGAGGGCAAGCAGCGCGATCTGAATCGCAAAGCTGACACCAAACGTGAGCCAGGGGCGCTTGCCAGCCCAGACAATGAGACGCAAGAAGAGCGGCAATACCAGATAAAACTCCAATGAGAGCAGGATGAAATAAAGCTGGAATGATGCATTGCCTGTGAGCACATCGTCGAGCAAACGCGCGATCCATTGTCCGGGCGGCAGCGGCGGCTTGGATGTGACCTCGTAAAAAACGCTCCAGATGATGTAGGGAAGCAAGACGCCCAGCCCGCGCTTGCGCCAGAAGGCGCCGATGGAGAACGAGCTGTTGGCGTATCCGTACACCATCACAAACGCCGTGATGGAAAGGAAAATCTCGCGGGTAAAGTGGAGCGCGCTCACCACCGCGTTTTGCGCCAGTTGTCCCGCGCCGGGCGGTGTGAGAAACACGGTGAACGCCACCGCATGAACCCCAACCACGCAAACCGCCGTGACGGAGCGTACCACGTCTATTTCATACAGATGGGCGCGCGGGCGGCGTGGTTTGTTCCGCGTTGGAACCAGTCCACCAGAAGTAGCGCTTGTGGGTTCCACTCCGGTGGGAGCGCCGTCAACCGCGACTGACGGCGGAGGCGCTGTGTTGGTTATGCTGTCGCTCGTTCCAGGTAGATTGCTCATGAAGCGGTGTCTTTCCGAGCTCCATAGCGCGCGCTGTCGCCTGCGAGGCTTTTCGCCGCTGCGCTCCCGGCCATCTCTCGGATTGCCCGACGTGCGAGTTTGCCATTGGCGTTGCGTGGTAACACGGGCGTGATGTAAAACGCCTCTGGAACCTTGTGGGCGCTCAGACGCAAGGCGCAATAATCATGCAAGCGTTGTTCAAGTGCGCCGCGCTGAGAGGTTTCGGTGGTGATATAGGCGACAATGCGTTGCCCATAGATGGGATCGGGTTCGCCGACAACAGCCGCATCGCGCACGTCGGGATGCGACAGCAACACCTCTTCCACCTCGCGCGGGGCTACTGTCTCGCCACCCCGATTGATCGAATCACGCAGTCGGCCCGTGATGTAGACGTAGCCGTCAGTGTCCATCCGTCCCAGATCGCCAGTTCTAAACCAGCCATCCGTGAACGCTTCCGAGCCGGCCTCGCCTTCGTAAGCTGAAATAATCTGTGGCCCGCGCACGCAGATCTCGCCCTCCTGATCAGCGCCAAGGGGAGTGAGGGGTGAGCTTGCTGCATTGGAGCTATGTGGGGCATGAAGGGCAAGGGGAGCGCAGATGCACAGGTCAACACCCGTCGGGATTCCGACGGAGCCAGGTTTGCGTATGCCTGGTGGCAAGGGGTTGGCTGTGACTTGGCTTCCCGCTTCGGAGAGGCCATAGGTCTCGATGACGGGAATGCCAAAGCGTTGCTCGAAGGCGAGCTGGCGCGCCACTGGCAGCGGCGCCGAGGCAGTGCGCACGAAGCGAAGTTTCCCTGGCAAAAATGCAGGCGTTGGCTCTTCTGAAAAGAGGAGTAATGCCACGATGGTGGGAACGATGCTGGCCCAGGTGATGTGTTCGCGCTCGATCCACTGCCAGAAGTGGCTGAGGCTGAAGCGTGGGGCAATCACCACCGCTGCCCCGGCCAACAAAGACGCGCACAGGCTAACGACGGGCGCATTGATGTGGGAAAATGGAAGAACACACAGACCGCGATCCGCCTGAGTAAGTTGATGACTTCGCCGCACCTGATCGGCTGTGAGAGCGATCTGGCGGGCGGAGAGGATGATACCTTTGGGTTCGCCGGTTGTCCCTGATGTGGTGAGCCTGACGTATCCCTCGCATGCGGGGTATTGGGGATATGGTTGGAGCGCCTGTGCCTCGGTGGAAGTATGCTCACTGGGCGCGCGCAGCAAAGCGTCAAGATCAGCGGTAGTGAAGACGCGCGCCTGTGGGCGCCCAAACGCCTGCGCCTCGTCTGCCTGGGTGGCTACGATGACATCAGGGCGAAGCGTTTGCCCGATAGAAAGTCGTCCGGCTGGCGGCATGTCCGGTGAGCATGGCGCCAGGAGGTGTCCACTCGTCAGCGCAGCAAGCCAGGTGAGCGCGGTAGGCGCGCCGGGCGCTGCGCCGAGCGCAATACGCAGAGGCTTTGGCCCAAGCATCGTGCGCCATTCACGAAGCGCACGAGCAAAGGCGCCAAAGCTGATCGTTTCACCGCTCTGTGCGTCAACGAGGAATGGCGCGCCAGGCGTGTTGTGCTCCCAGTGACAGAGCGCCAATTCCAGCAGAGGAGGCTGGCTTTGTGTGGGAGCATTCTCGGTTGCTGGGGGGACTACTGGTGTTGATGTGGGCTTCTCGCCGGTATGGCGATGCTCCGCAATTGTACTCACGCAAGCTGCTTCTTTCTGTTCATCACTATCAGTACATCATGCGCGGATCATGGTAAAACTTGAACTCCAGCAGATTGTTTGAGGGATCGATCAGCATGAAGGTCAAATGCTCTTCGATCTTGCCCTCAAACCGTGTCATCGGCTTCTGGAAGAACGTTAGCTCACGCTCCTGCGCCAGCCGAAGCAGATCATCGAACTCCTGGCGGCTCCGAAAGGTGACGCCAAAATGGCGAGGGTACATCTGCGGGTGGTGATCGATCTTGTCGGGGCTTGAAAGATGGCAGACAAGCTGGTCGCCAAAGAAGTCCAGGGTGATGCGGTCGGGGTAGCGCCGCGCGAGCTTGCACCCCAACTTCGTGACATAAAACGTGAACGCCTCGTCGAGATCGAGGCAGGGGATCGCCAGATGAAATACGTTTGCGCTCTCTCGCATCGTAATCTCTCCACAAGAGCGCCCTACAGACGCCCTCTTCTGCGCCTGGCCAGGCGCGTACAGCAAGGTTGATGCCCTTACCGATAAGGCTGTGGATGTTGATCTGGTAAGGCGTGGGTGGCTTGTGTGTCACGCAGGGTGTTCTCGAATGTCAGAAGCGTATCGGAGCGCAGTCCCAGGCGCAGCGTTTCGAGCGCAATGACATCGGAGAAGGCGATATTGGCCAGGTTTACGTCTGACCCCAACCGGCGAATGAAAGTCGTTTGCAGCGTCTTGTTCGGCGCCTCGAAGATGAGGTCGTTGCTGTCTATCCCCGATGAGAGGATGTCTTCGATCAGGCCGTACCGCAATTCTCCATCGGGACGACAGATGCCGCTTGTTCCACTTTCGCGCGCCTCAGTGATGACCTTTTGTGCGCCTGCGGCGAGGTCTTGTTTGATGTAGGTGATCCAGGCGGACGGGGCAAGCATCTGTGAGCGATCACTGTCTTTGTAGCCAACCTCGCTGAAGACGCTAAACTCGCTGGCGAAGTCGGCGATGACGCGCGCTTTGTCCTCGTTGCTGAGGTCAATCGTCCCATTGGAGATCTCAACATAACGGCACTCGTACAGCTTGCAGAAGGAAACGTACGCGCCTATCTTGCGCTGGCGATAGAACTTCTCGAAGAGGGTGCCGCCGAAGAAGTAGCCAATGTCATTCCGGCGCAAACAGGCGATTTTCTCGTCGAGGCGTTCGGTGACAATGGCTGTTCCCCATCCAAACTTGACGAGATCGATATACGTGCGTGCGCTTTCGATCACATCTTCAAAGTAGTGGACGGGCAGCCCTGGATCGATGACAAGAGTAAGACCTCTGGCGCGCGGTTTCCCTAGATGGGCAGGTAAGGTAAGCAGCGGCTCTGTCTTCATGTGTTTTCGCCTTCTTTACGACACATACGGCGACCACATAAGCGCACGCCGATGGCTTCAGCAGTGCCATGGATGGGCGACAGGTAGTGAGTCTGGCCGTAGTTGGATGGAACGTGTCCAAATCACACAGGCGAGGGGAGTGGCGCCACGACGCCAGCCTTTGGGCATGCCACTGATGATAGGAGAAGAATCTTAGAAAATGCTTGAAATGCACCTCGTTTGTATAGAGAATAGTGCGTACATGCGCCGCGCGTAATTATGTCTACTGTTCCCTGGCCTCATTCTCTCAGGGGCAGGGCGCCGAGCGCTCCTATGGTATCAATGATAGCGTTGACAAATTGATTATCTGGATCGCTAAGCGCGGCTACCAACGCTTCAAGTGCTCCAGGTCTGTAAACAGGATTGTGTTTGGCCACATAGCCAAGCGCCTTTGCCGCCCCAATACGAGTCTGAACCTCTCGGTTATTCAATGCCTCAATCATCAACGCGATAGGCGCATCTGGCCCTTTTGCCAATCCCTGAAGCGCGGCTCCCCGAAGGTTTGGTGGCGCTTCTTTGGCAAGCGCCAGCGCCACAGCGCGTACCTCTGACCTGGATGAGGCGCAAAGCCTTTCTACCGCCTTATCAATCGTGTATTTTATGCTCATGCTGAAAGTAGATAGTACCCTTTGCAATGCCGCCAGCGCGGGAGCGAAACTGCGCTCGGCTTGCGCACAAAGCGCGGTCGCTGCCATATGTCGCGCTTGCAAATCAGGATCATCAATGGCTTGAGCAGCGAGGCGTTTTGTCGCAAACTCGTCATCAAATGCTCCCAGCGGTATAGCAGCTTGCGCGCGTATTGGCGCTTCGGGGTCATCCAGCCTGGTGATAAAGATTGTCACAGGCGCACGCCAACCCAGTTGGGTAAGCGCCAGCACTGCGCCGAGCCGCGTTCTGGGCAGTGGATCGTGTGACATATCAAGCAATGGCTCAAGAGGAACGCGATCTCCCAATTTTCCAAGCGTCGTCGCCAGCATACTTTGCACATTTTCCGGCGTGTTGGTGAGCCGCTGAATGAGGAGTTCAATCGCCGGACGTATGATCGCTGGATCGAGCCGTCGGATGTCGTGAATGGGCACCCAGAATGATTTCGGTTGTTCCCACGGCACCCGCCGGATGTGTTTGTCAGCTGCTTTAGCCCATGCTACTAGCAATGGCATCGCGATCTCGCCCAGGCGTGCCTGCCACTCGGCGCCGCCGTCTGCCGCTTCGGCCAAAGAAGCCAGCGCCAGGAATAGACACAGATTGCCGAGGTCGCCCTCTGGCGTCTCGCGTTCGGCGGCCAACGCCCGCAGCCAGCGCAATCCTGCTTCGGCGCCAACTGCGCCATGCTCATGCGCCAGGACATCGAGTGCGCCAGGACATCGAGTGCGCCAGAGTTCACCAGGCGGGTGAGCGTCACTTCTGTATCATCCCGCTCGCCTATAGTCGCAACGAGCGCGGCGCGCAGGTCGGCGCGCGAGAAGGCTCTACCCCTTATTTGATGCAGCCGCAACGCCATCTGGGCTAGCAACTTCCGTAGACGCACGTGGTCAGTGGGGTCTGGTGCGCAGGTGGCCAGGGTGGCGGCCACCACGGCAGCGTAGAGGGCGGCGCGTCCCTGGGGCAGCGTCCCCGTTTGGGCGTAGACGACGGCGGCCAGGCTAAACAGCAGTGGATTCTCTCCCCAGGCGGCGGCGCGTGGGTGGGCGGCCAGCGCACTGACGAAGCCGGTTGGCGAGAGCCGCGCCTCTGTGGCTGCGGGCGCCAAGTTGCGCATCATGCGATGGAGCGCGGGGAGCAGGCGGCGGGCAAGCTCCAGCCGGAGCGCATCGTCGAGCGGCTGCAACTCCCATTCGGCAAAGCGCCCGCTGGCGAACTGGCCGCCTTTGTAGTCGGCGAAGCGCGAGCCAACCACCCAGGTGTTCCCCGGCTGGATGGTGAGATCGTTGATCAGCGCGATCATCGCTGGGCGCTGTGTGGGCGCTACCTCGTCCAGGCTGTCTAGGCAGACGAACGCGCGCCCATCCTAGATGGCTTGCCATAGGACACCGCCAACCTCGCTGGCATGTTCGGCGCCAACCAGATCGGCGACGTTTGCCGCGAGGTAGTCTTTCAGTGAGACACTGGCGCGCGCCAGATCGGGCAGCGCAAGATAGATAGGGTAGATCGGAGTCCACCGATCCGCCAACTCGGTCGGGGCATCATTCGCGGCGCGGCAGAGCAACGCCTTGAGCGCGGTAGTTTTGCCTGCCCCTGGCCCACCCAGGATGATCAAGCGCCGATGTGGGCTATTGGCGAGCGCCTCCTCGCTGTTGGCGGCGATCATCTCGTGCTGGCGCTGCTCTTTATCTTCTTTCTCTGCATCTTTCTCTGCATCCTCTGGCGCGCTCGTTAGCAGCCGCATGTCAGCCTGAGTATGTGACGCCTGCTCACCCAGTTGCGGACGGCGTTCATTCGGCGATGTATCTTCGGCGGCGATGGGATCGCGACGCTGCTTGAGCGGCTGAAAGACCGCCGTTAGCGCGATTCCATTGCTATCGGCCTCAGGCTGCGCGCCGGTCAGCGGTTCCAACGGCAGGGTCAGGGTACCATAGCGCGCCAGCAATGCGCCGAGGTAGCGCACAATGAGATCGGCGTTTTCGGTTGTGTCTGTGCCTGTGTCGGTTGTATCCATTGACTCTTCTTGCCCCATTTCCAGGGCCGACGTTGGTTCGCCGTTTATGCTATACTGCCAGTAAACAGGAAGCGCCTATTTTGTTTGTTGGTAAGGATGGGCGTGTTCTCGGCGTGTTTTTTGGCACACAAACACCGCTAGAAGCTAAAGAGCTGGTCGCCATACAACAGCGGAGCCAATTGCGAAAAGAGTTTGCCGCCGCTCGCCGTAGCATCCAGGCAGACTTTCTTGATGCCACAGGAGCGAGCTTCTTCGGGAGGCTCAAAACGCTATCGAAGCATTCTGAGCCGACCAGACACGCCGCCAGGGACAGCGGCGCTACTTGTTTTGCCCTATCCCAATCCGCGCAGGCGGACTTCGTGGCGCTAGCCCTTCGGCGCGGTTTCAACCGCCCGCCTACTCTGCCTGTTTCGCTGGCTCTGCTATTTGCTCTCGCTCCATGCGTTCCGGCGCGCTCATGCCTAGCAGGGTCAGCGTGCGCGCCAGTCCCACCTGCGCCGCGCGCATCAGTTGTAGTCGCGCCAGCCGTGTTGGCTGCGCCACGTCGGTTCCTGCTTTCAGGATGGGGTTCGTCTCGTAGAAGCGGTGGTACGCTTCGGAGAGATCCATGCCGTAGCGGGTGAGGTGATGTGGTTCGCGCGCCAGCGCCACCCGCTCCACAATCTCTTCCAGCCGAAGTATCTGGCGCATCAACGCGAGGGCATGTTCGCGCGCGTTCGCCGGAACCGTGGGATCGGTGAGCAGCGCGGAGGCGTTGGCCTTCTCGTACTCCTGCGCCGTGTAGCCAGCGTCGGCGGCCTTGCGGAAGACGCTCGCCGCGCGCGCGTAGGCGTATTGCACCGAGAGGCCTGGATTCTCCTCACTTTGCTTGCGCGCCAGCTTCAGGTCGAAGTCAAGCTGGGAATCGCTTGAGCGCATCAGATAGAAAAAGCGGGCGACATCGGGGCCGACATCCTCATACAGTTCGTCGAGCGTGATGGCGTTGCCCAGCCGCTTGCCCATCTTCATCACCTCATCGCCGATTTTGATCGTGACGAGCTGATAGAGCAGTATCTCCACATCATCTACTGAGTGGCCCAACATGCCGGAGATAGCTTTTAGCCGCCCAATATAGCCGTGGTGATCCGGCCCAAGCACAAGGATCAGCCGCTCGAAGCCGCGCCCGTACTTGTTGCGCATATAGGCCACGTCCGAGGCGAAATAGGTTGGGCCGCCAGTGGAGCGCAGCAGCACGCGGTCTTTGTCGTCGCCAAAGGCTGTCGTCTTCGCCCAGAGCGCGCCGTCTTCCTCTTTGGTGAAGCCCGCCGCGCGCAACGCCTCGATGCCTTCCTCACGCGCGCCGCTGGTCGTTAGATCGGCCTCGTTGAAGTAGATATCGAACTCGATATGCAGCCGCGCCATCGTCTGGCGAATATCGCTCATGATCACTGCCGCCGCAGCCTTGCCAATGCGCGCCGCCCGTTCGCCTTCGGGCAGCGTGAGCATGGCTCGCGCATCGGGCGCTTCTGTTGGCGCCTCAGGAGACTTCTTGCGGCGCGAGCGTGGCTTCGGTGTTTCTGTGGACACAGAGGTATGTGCGCCTGCATCGAGCATGCGCTGGGCGACATTTTCGTAATAGGGGCCGAAGTAGCCTTCATCAGGCTTCACGGTGTCTGACTCGCCGAGCGCCAGCCGCAGGTAGTATTCCATCGAGCGGCCCAACTTTTCGATCTGCGCGCCGGAGTCGTTGAAATAATATTCCTTTGTGACCTCAAAGCCCGCCGCGCGCATCACGTTGCCCAATGTATCGCCGATGAACGCGCCGCGTCCGTTGCCAATCGTCACGGGGCCGGTGGGGTTCGCGCTGACGAACTCCAGATTGACCTTCTGGCCGCGCCCGATGTTGATTGCGCCGAAGTGGGCAGCGTCGTCTACCACCTGACGCGCCTGGCGCAGCAGCCACGCTGGCTTCAGCCGGAAGTTGATAAAGCCCGGCCCGGCCACTTCAACGGATTCGATAAGATCGTAGGCAGGCACGAGGTCAACCGTCTCGCGCAGATGTGCGGCAAGCGTCTCGCCAAGCGCGCGCGGATTGGCCTTTTCGCCAGTGGCGCGCACGGCGGCGGCCAGTTTCATTGCGGCGTTGGTGGCGTAGTCGCCATGCTCGGCGATCTGCGGGCGCTCCACGTCAAACGCCGGAAGGTCTATCATTGGCAGTTTGCCGGATTCTCGCAGGCTGACCAGCGATTTGGCGACAATATCATGGATGAGATCACGTATCAAGAGACGACTCCTCTAGCGTTCTTCAGCGTATTTTGCCATTCGCTATAGTGTATAACATAACTGCCCAGCATTTCTAGGGCGGTTGGCGACTGAAAGGAAGCGCATATGACGCATATGATACGCAGGCGGACATGCGCAGGTGAAGATGATCTGGCGGCGATGCAGCGGTTGCTCCATGATGCGCCCGATCCGTTTGTCAGCTATCCTTCCGTGGCTGATCTGGCGGTGATGCTTAAGGACAACCCAGAGCAGATGGCAGCCAATACGATGCTTTGGGAAGACGATAGCAGGCTGGTAGGCTATGCGCTGGTGGATCGCTTCCACAATCTGTTCTACCACTTCGCGCCCGGAGTCCTCAATGAGACAATCGAGCGTGAGATGATTACCTGGGCGGAGCGGCGCCTGAGAGCAATGGTGGATGGAGCAATGGCCGGGCTGACGCTGGACGCAGCCGCGCGCGACGATGATACGGCGCGCGTCGCCTTCCTGGCGCGCAATGGCTTTATCCCAACTGGTGATGAGACATGGCGCATGGGACGCTCGCTCGATACACCACTGCCGGAGATTGACGCGCCGCCTGGCTTTGTGTTGCGTTCGCTGGCTGGCGAGGCGGAAGTGACGGCCTACGTTGCGGCGCATCGCGCGGCCTATGGCACAGAGCATATGACGGGCGCCCATCGGCTGGCGATGCTGCGCCAACCAGGCTATCTGCCCGATCTCGATCTGGTAGCCATCGCGCCCGATGGAACGCTTGCCGCCTTCTGCATCTGCGAGTATGCTCTACATGAGAACAGGGAGAATGATCGCAACGAGGGCGAGATTGCCATTGTTGGCGTGCGCCCGGAGTATCGCGGGCGTGGCCTGGCGCGTGCGTTGATTGCCCTGGGATTGTGGCGTCTGCGTGAGCATGGGGCGTCTGGCGCGTGGTTGGGGGTCAGCAGCGCGAATACTGCTGCGATTCGGGTGTATCAATCGCTTGGCTTCGAGACGCGTACGGTGACGCGCTGGTATGCGCGGGCTGTTGAAGAGGCATGAGTAGCGTGTGGCGAGTGTGTGGCGTGGCGGAGGGGCGGGCGGTTGAAACCGCGCCTACGGGCTAGCGCCACGAAGTCCGCCTGCGCGGACTCCAGATCGAGTAGCTCCGCCGTCCCTGGCGGCGTGTAAGGAGACTGTAATGGACAGCCAGCAATCCACAAACTATCTGATACATCTCGAATGCGCCGACTGTGGCGCGACCGTCTCCGCTGAGACCATACAGCATCTTTGCCCGGCGTGTGGCGGGATTTTGCTCGCGCGCTATGACCTGGCGCGGATACAAGCGGAGGTACCTCGCGAACGCATCGCCAGCCGCCTGTGGAGCGATGGCCTCTGGCGCTACGCTGAACTGCTGCCGCTGGACGATCCGGCTGACCCGATGGAGCATGTGACGCTTGGCGAGGGCGCGACGCCGCTGCTGGCGCTGCCCTGGCTTTCCGCCGAATTGGGCGTTGACGCCTGGCTGAAGGATGAGGGGCTGAACCCTACGGGATCGTTCAAGGCGCGCGGCGCAGCTGTCGGCGTCACACGCGCAAAGCGCCTTGGCGCACGTACCATTGCGCTGCCGACCGCTGGCAATGCGGGGGCTGCCTGGGCGGCGTATGGCGCGCGGGCAGGGCTGCCGGTGGTGGTGGCCATGCCGCGTGACGCGCCCGCGCTCACCCAGCGCGAGGTCAGCCTGTACGGCGCACGGCTGCATCTGGTGGATGGGTTGATCAGTGACGCAGGCAAGTGGATCGCCCAGGGAGTACAGGCCGAAGGATGGTACGACGCAAGCACCTTCAAGGAGCCGTATCGCCTGGAAGGCAAGAAGACGATGGGCTACGAGCTTGCTGAGCAGTTTGGCTGGCGTCCGCCCGATGTGATCCTCTATCCCACAGGTGGCGGCGTCGGGCTGATCGGTTTCTGGAAGGCATTTCAGGAGATGGCGGCGCTGGGCTGGCTGGCCGAGGGCGCGAAGCCGCCACGGCTGGTAGTCGTGCAGGCGGCTGGCTGTGCGCCAGTTGTGCGCGCGTGGGAGGCGCAGGCCGAAGCGACGGAGTTCTGGCAGGGCGCGCAGACGGTGGCGGCTGGCCTGCGTGTGCCGGGGCCATTGGCGGGTCGGCTGATATTGCGCGTCTTGCGTGAGACGCAGGGGACGGCGCTGGCTATCGAGGATGATGACCTGCGGCGGGCGCTGGGCGAGCTTGGGCGGCATGGCCTCTGGGTCTGCCCGGAAGGCGCGGCGCTCTTGCCCGCTGTGCGGCGATTGCGCAATGAGGGATGGCTGCGCGAGGGCGAGCGTGTGGTGTTGCTCAACACCGGTTCAGGGTTGGTCTATCCCGATGTCGAGTCGCTGAATGAATAGCCACCTGCTCCGGCAACATACTCCCCTCCCATCGATGGGAGGGGTCGGGGGTAGGTAAGCGGCTCCCTGTATCACGTATCATGCCCGTGGGCGCAGAAGCACAATGGGAATCTCTCGTGTGGTGGTTTGCTGGAGGGGCGCATAGCTGGGGGCAGTGGCGATCACCTGCGCCCATAGGCGTGCGCGTTCGTCGGGCGAAGCGACCTCGGCGGTGTAGGGCGCGCGCTTGCCGCCGATCTGCGCCACCACCTGTGGATGCGCCACGAGGTTGAGATACCACGCGGGATGGTTGTCGCTTCCCCCATGTGACGCCACGACGAACGGCGTCTCGCCATCCTTGAAGTACCCAAGCAGGACGACATGCTCCTTGCCTGACTTGCGCCCGGTCGTCGTCAGCAGGAGGATGCGCGTTGACCCCATGCGCCCACCAATGGCGCCGCTGCTGAGACGATAGAGCGAGACCCAAAGTGACATCGCCAGGCGCTGAGGCAGGGGCGCGCGGCGCGGCGCAGAGGTTGGAGCACTCATGTTGGCCTCCACAAGCGTTCAAGCTGAGAGACAGATCAAATTGGGCTTATAGCACAGCAGAATGTGTGCCAAGTGGCAGTGCCAAATGGCAGTGGGCGAGCGGTTGAAACCGCGCCTAAGGGCTTCATTGCGTTTCGCCACAAAGCCTGCGAAGGCAGGCTAGAATCATTTGAGTCTATGCTGCTCGGCAGGGATAAAACGAGTAGCGCCGCGCTCCTGGGCGGCGAGTGCCGCTTGTCTGTGATTATGCTTGTCAGTGAGCAGTATACTGTGAATGAAGTTGACCTTTCTGTGATCAACAGACATGAAAGAAGGTTGAGCATGGCGAGTGATGTGGAAAGGCTTACCATGCCACGACGAGCGCGCGCCTCTCTCGGCTCTAGCGTCTGGGGTCGCGCTCAACGCTTCACTGCGCTGATGAGCCTTCTTATGCTTGCTGGGGCGTTTGGATGTGTCGGCGTTATATTGTGTACAGGAAGTGTAGCCTTTGGATCTATCCTTGTTCCTGAGGTTTTCGTACTCGGATTGAGTATGGCGCTGCTGGGAACCTCTGGGCTAAGTCTGCTCTTTTGGTATCCATTGATTGCTGCGTGGTTCGTGAGCCTATTCACCTCTGTGGCGCCAACTGCCAGGGACGCTATCGCGCATGCGGAAGACTCCTCCTCTGGTCTGCTTGTCGGTTTGTTCATCGGATTAGAAATTCTCCTCACTGGAGGAACCTTTTTCTTTGCAGTCTTTGCTTTTGTTTGCTCTCCTCTCGGCGATTCCCTTTTAAGTGGGATCACCGCAGGAGCAGCGATAACACTCATCGTTCCTTGTTGCTCGATAGGCTACATCCTTTCATTATTAGCACGCCCTTATCGAGGACAATACCTTTATCGGGAAATGGTGGCGCGGACGGATGGAGAGATATGCGCCGATGTGATGCAGACGCATGATCCTACTCCGCGAGAGAGAAGTCGGCAAATGACGCTCCGGCAAGAGGTGATGAATGTGGCTGCCAAAACTCACTTGCTTCTTCTCATATGGCTGGGGTGTTTGGGTCTCTGTATGGGTATGGGATTGTCTCCACTTGGAGGAGCCGCAGGACGTCTACTTGCAGTTTGGCTTGCTGTGGTGGCTGGCTGTGTCGCGATTGCCTTGCTTGTGACCGCGATCATCACCACCCGCGAAGACGCCTCTCAGGAAGTTGTGACGCAAGAGCATATCCGCTAGCTGGTTGGCTGTCATAAGCACTATTGCTTCGCTGTGCGGTATACTAGGGAAGCGCGATACCTATTGAACACAACAGAGGCGCCACCAGAGAGGATAGACCTGTAGTATGACCTACCCACAGCCCGACGCCAGCCAGGTTGCCCACCTGAAAAGCCTGATTCGCGACGTGCCTGATTTTCCCCAGCCGGGGATACTCTTCCGCGACATCACGCCGCTGCTGCAAGACGCCGCAGCGTTGCGCAGTGTGATCGATCTGCTAGCCAATCGCTACCGCACCGCTGGCATTGATCGCATCGTCGGCATCGAGTCGCGTGGCTTCCTGTTTGGCGCGCCGCTGGCCTGCGCGCTGGGTGTTGGCTTCACGCCTGTGCGCAAGCAGGGCAAGCTGCCCGCCGCCGTCATGTCGGTCGAGTACGCCCTGGAATATGGGACGAATACGCTTGAAATCCATAAAGACGCCCTCGCGCCCGGTCAGCGCGCGTTGATTGTAGACGATCTGCTGGCGACCGGCGGTACCACCGCAGCCGCTATCAAGCTAGTAGAGGGGCTGGGCGCGCAGGTAGTGGGATTGGCGTTCCTCATCGAGTTGTCGGCGCTCAATGGCCGTGAGCGGCTGACGGGCTACGACATCTTCACGCTCATCACCTATTAAAACCTATCGGGCTGCTCCCATTATGGCCATCCTGCTACATCCCATGCGCGCCACGCGCGACATTCTCCCGGCGGGCATCCGGCGGGGCGACCGCATGTATCACGTGCTCTCGGACATCATCGGGCCGGAGGGTGCGCGTGAACTGCGCGAGGCGGCGCGGCGTTGTGGGCTGCGCCTTGCCTGGATTCAATATCCCGGAACCTATCGCGAACACTTCGACACGCACGGACGCGCGGTCGAATGCTTTCTAGCATATGGGGCGCGGCTGGCTACAGGTCATGAGATCGGCGCACTGCTGCGGGCGAAGAGGGAAGCGGGCGGCCCCCATCCCTGACCCCTCCCCCCGCTGTGGCGGGAGAGGGGAAGGCAGAGTATCGTTGTCGTCTCTGGCGGCGCGTGCAGCCGAATCTTCTACTTGCGGTAGATTACTCTCCAGACTATCCGATCTTCTCCCCCAGCGTGATGACTTTCCCTGCGTTTCAGGGCATCCTTGAAGTGTTGGCGGCGGCGCCCGACAGGCCAGGCCGCGCCAAAGCGGAAAGTGTGAACGAGAGACCAGGAACAAGGGGAGTTATCAATGAACCAACCAGTCGCCAGCCAGACATCTGCAACGACCACAGCGGCTACCGCAGCCGCTGTGACCGCCGCGCTCGAAGGACGCGACATCCACAAGTCGCTGCCGTTTGGGCATGGGCGCATCGAAATCCTCAAAGGCATCTCCTTACGGGTCGCGCACAACGAGTTTGTCGCCATCGTCGGGCCGTCCGGCTCCGGCAAGTCTACCCTGTTGGGCATCATCGCCGGCCTGGATACGCCTACCAGCGGGCAAGTCATGATTGACGGCGTGGACATTACCCACATGGGTGAGGGCCAGCTTGCCAGCATCCGCAACCAGAAGATCGGCATGGTCTTCCAGGCGTTCAACCTCATCCCCACCCTGACCGCGCAAGAAAACGTCGAGGCCCCACTCTATATTGGTAAGCATCCTGGCAGCCCCAGCGCCCGCGCCAAAGAGTTGTTGGCGTTGGTGGGGCTGAGCCATCGGCTGAACAATCGCCCCACACAGATGTCGGGTGGCGAACAGCAGCGGGTCGCGGTGGCGCGGGCGTTATCCACCAATCCAGCCATCATCATCATGGATGAGCCGACTGGCAACCTGGACAAGAAGAACGGGGACAACGTGTTGCAGATGATCCGTGACCTGCGGCAGTCTACCGGCGCCACTTTCATCATCGCCACACATGATCCCAATGTCGCCCGCGCCGCCGACCGCGCCATTCGCATCGTGGATGGCCTAGTGGCTGGCCAATAGGGCGGCGAATGTGGCCGACGCGGCAGCGGGCGGGTGAACCCGCGCCTAGGGGCTTCCGCCACGAAGGCTGCCTAGAGAGCGAACAGTGCGGACTCTTCTTCGGATTTCCCTCCCAATCCCTTTTTATACAGGAGCAATGAGCATGAAAGCGATGATGTACTGGCGCTACGCCACCCGCTCGCTGTTGCGTGGTGGTCAGCGTTCGATCCTGGCGATCTTTTGCGTGGCGGTGGGTGTGATGGCGATTGTCGCACTGCAACTGCTCGGCGCGGCCATCAACAGCAGCCTCACCGGCAACATCCGGGCGATCAATGGCGGCGATATTTCCATCGCGAACACCGTCGCCCCGCTGACCGCCGACCAGTTGGCCTACTTCGATCAACTCAAAGCGCAGGGAACCCTGAGCGCCTATACCGCTGTGGATACCATAAGCGCGCAGGCGCGGGCCGGTGGCGCGTGGAAGTTTTACCAGTTGGACGCCGTGAACCCGGCGCAGTTTCCGCTGGTGGGCGCGCCAGCCTTCACCAATCCCAGCGGTGGCAGCCTCGCCACACTATTGCATAACAATAGTGTGGTGATCACCTCGGCGCTGGCGACCACGCTCAACCTCAGCGCCGGCGATACCCTTCCACTCACCGCGCAAGGCGTTCGCGCGACGACGCTGACCGTCGGCGGAATCATTCAGAGCGCGGGTTTCTTCCGTGGCTCCTTGATGCTGATCAACATCAACGACTACACCGCCACGCAGAGCGGCTCCGGCCAGTCTATTACCTATGACACTATCTACGCCAACACGCCAGGGCATACCGACGCGGAGAACGCCAACGCCGAGAAGCTCATTCAGGCGAAGTTTCCCCTGGCGACCATCACCACCACAAAACAGGCGCTTGCCAGCAACCAGACGCAGGTGCAGGATGTGCGCTACTTCTTGCAGATCGTTGGGCTGCTCTCTCTGCTGATCGGTGGCGTGGGCATCATCAATACGTTGCAGGTGTTGTTGCGGCGGCGGCGTGTCGAGATCGCCATGCTCAAGACGACCGGCTATCGCCAGTTCGACCTCTATGCGCTGTTTGGGCTGGAAACCGGACTGATCGGGCTGATCGGCGGCGTGGTAGGCGCGGCGGCTGGCGTTGGCGTCAGTTTTCTGGCACAGGGACTTCTGGAAAGCAGCCTGCAATCGGCGCTGACCATCATGGTTGATCCGCTGATCGTGGGGGCTGGCGTCGCGGTGGGCTTCCTCACGGCGTTGATCTTTGGGTTGCTGCCCATTGCCCAGGCCAGCCAGGCGCGTCCGCTTGGCGTGCTGCGCGAGACACCCGATGGCGCGACCTGGAAGAGCCGCCTGTTTACCATTGGATTGCTGGCGATTCTTGGCGTCTTGTTCTTCGCGCTGGCGCTTGGCCTCTTGCAAAGTTTCGTGCTCGCGATCTATACCGTTGGTGGGGTAGCAATCACGCTAGGTGTGCTGGCGATCCTCTTCAGCATCGTGGTGTTGGTCATCGGCAGATTCCCGGTGAATGAGCGATACACCTGGCTCTATGCTACACTCATGGGGTTGGCTACACTGGCTAGTGTGGCGCTGCTCTTCGCCATCCCCGCGTTTGGCGTGCTCTGTCTCGCGGTCATGCTCCCCGGCCTGATCATCCCGGCGCTGCCGCGCGCCTGGAAGGCAAACATCAAGCTGGCGCTACGCAACATTGGGCGGCAACGCGGACGTTCGGTGGCGACGCTGCTGGCGCTCTATATCGGCGTCTTCTCGGTGGGATTGATCCTCGTGCTTGGTCAGAACATCCAGAACACGCTACAATCGGCGCTGGCCAGTGGCGTGGGTGTCAATGCCGAGATCATCACCAGCAACGCGAACGATAGGGCTGCGGTCGAGCGAGAACTGGCGCTTGTCTCCGGTATCCACCATAGGGTTGAGGCGTCATACACTTCGGCGATTCCGGTCGCCGTCAACGGACAACCCATCAGCCAGTTTGTGCAGCACGCCACTGCCAGCGGAGCATATACTGTCGCTGAAGCGACCGGCGACTTCATTGGCGCACAGGGCTACAATCTGGCGCAGGGGATACTCCCCACGCACGCCGATATTCCCATCCAGCAGGGGCGCACGCTCACGACAGCCGACGCTGGAACGCTGAATGCGCTGCTGCCACAGGCGGCCTCGCAGGCGCCCGACAACCTGAAGTTGGGAGATACCATCACGCTGAGCAGCCGCGTGACGCGCACGCCCATCACGCTGACCGTCGTAGGCTTTTATTCGACGCTGTTGCCACAGTTCGCGCCGATTCTGACGGATAGCGCCGTTGTCAATACGCTCAGCGCCAACCATCCACAGTACGGCTTCGCGCTGAGCATTGATCCGGAGACGCTCGACGCCACGCTGGCGAAGATTCAGCAAGCGGTTCCCGGCGCTGTCGCCTTCAGTCTGTCCGACTTCCTCGGCCAGTACGCCGCGCTGCTCAATAGCCTGGTTGAGGCGCTGCTGGCGATTACCTCGCTGGCGACGTTTGCCAGCGTGATCATCATCGCGAACGCCGTGGGGTTGGCGATGCTCGAACGTCGCCGCGAACTTGGCATCCTCAAAGCCATCGGCCATACCAGTAGAAGCGTGCTGGGGGAGACATTGCTGGAAAATGGTATGATCGGCTTCACGGGGGCGCTTTTGGCGATGGCTGTGGTGGCGCTGGCGGGCGCTGTGCTGGGCAATCTGGCGTTTCATCTGCCGCTGGCTGTGCCGACGCCAACGGTGCTGGCAGTAGTCAGCGCGACAGTGCTCGTCTGCATGCTGGTGGCGGCCCTGGTGGCCTGGGGCGCGACGCGCGTGCGTCCGGTGGAGACGCTCAGATATGAGTAGCGGCCCCACCCCAACCCCTCCCCCGCTGCGGCGGGAGAGGGGGCTTCTGGCCGATGTATCCTCTTGATGATGATGTGAGGGAACGCCTATGAGTCACCTGCTTTACTTCTTTGCTACGTTGCGCTGGCGGCTCATGCTGTCGTTCTTCGTTTCGACCCTGATGGCGCTGGTGATGCTTGAAGGCGCATTTGTCGTTCTTCCGGGCGCCCTAGCCCTGGCCACTCCGCAACACCCTGAGGCGCTCCTGAACGGGCTGGATCAACTGGCGCCACAGGCCGCGCGCTATCTGGCGAAGACGCCGCCCGACCACACCGGTCTGGCTGTCTGGCTGCGTGCGCGCAACACGCCGCTGATCAATCTTGCCTCTGGCCTGGGAATAGACAGCGCACGCTCCTACGCCGTCATCCCTGGCCAGAACGCCGCGCTGATGGTGGTGGATAGGAGCGGCCAGTCGCTTGGCATGCTGGCGCCATCATCCTCAGGCTCAGGCGACTTCATAGGCGCCCAAACGCTTCCCCAGGCGCGCGCCGTTATCAGCGCGGCGCTGACGGGTAGCGTAGACACTACTCGCCTGTTGCAGACGACCGCAGATGGGCGAATATTCGCCGCCGCCGCGATCACTGACGCAGCTCAGCATGTGCGTGGCGCGCTCGTGCTGGGGGTGAATATTGGCGCGTTGCAGCGCACGGCTTTCCTTTCGGGGATAGTTACGCTGGCGTATAGTGTTATCCCGTTCACGCTGATCGCCAGCATTGTGGGAGCGATTTTTGGCCTGCTGACGGCAAGTGGTCTCACACGCCGTCTGAGCAGGCTGACCCTGGCGGCTGACGCCTGGAGCCGAGGCGAGTTTCAGGTGGAGGCGCGCGATACGACCCATGATGAGCTTGGCGAACTGGCCAGCGATCTCAATGGTATGGCGAACCAGCTTCAGCGATTGGTGGCCACCCGCCAGGAGCTTGCCATCATTGACGAACGCCAGCGATTGGCGCGCGACCTGCACGATTCGGTGAAGCAACAACTGTTTGTGCTGACGCTGCTTGTCACCTCCGCGCGTGACTCCATAGGCGCAGACGCCCCAGTGGCGTCCACTCTGAACGAGGCCGCGCAGATCGCCAGCCAGATGAGCCAGGAGCTTGTCGGGTTGATCCGTGCGCTGCGTCCGATCTCGCTGGAAAGCAAGGGGTTGGCGGTGGCGCTACGTGAGCTGGCAGCAAGCTGGTCGCATTCGACAGGTATCGCGCTCACGGAGCAGATTCCCGATCATCTGCCCACCAGCGTCGCAATAGAGGATACGCTCTACCGTGTCGCGCAGGAGGCCCTGGCTAACGTGGCGCGCCACAGCGGGGCGACCGCCGCCACATTGGAGGTGACGCTTGGGGCTGAAGCAATCCGCCTGACCGTGACGGACAACGGGCATGGCTTTGATCTGGCCCAGGCGGCAGGCGCGGGAGTCGGCCTAAATAGCATGCGCGAGCGGCTGGCGGCGCTTGGCGGCTCGCTTCACACCGAAAGCTCACCCAATGGCACGCGCATCGAGGCATGCGCGCACGTTGAACAATCTGCTGCACAATGTGAATGACAAAGTCCGCCTACGCGGACTTCGTGGAGGCGTATGCTTCCCTATATGTGTGGTTTCAACCGCCAGCCGGAGATACTATCCAATGGAATCACAAGCAATAACCCTGCTAATCGTTGACGACCACGAACTGGTGCGGCGTGGCATCCGCACCATCCTGGCGGCGCAGCCTGATATTACTGTGGTGGGCGAAGCGTCGTCCGGCGAGGAGGCGCTGAAGCTGGCGGAACAGCTTGCGCCGGATGTCGTGCTGATGGATTTGCTCATGCCGGGGATGAACGGCGTGGAGACGACGCGCCGCCTGAAGGCGATCAGCCCCGGCGCGCAGGTGATCGTCCTGACCTCGTACCATGAGGATGAGCATATCTTTCCGGCGATACGCGCAGGGGCGCTCTCGTATCTGCTAAAAGACGTGAGCGCGGCGGAGCTTGCCGAGGCTATCCGTAAGGCAGGGCGTGGCGAACCGGTGATGGCGCCGCGTGTGGCGGCGCGGCTGATGGCCGAGCTACGTGGCGCACACTCACAGGCTGATGGGCAGATCGAGCCGCTCCTGAGCGAGCGCGAGATGGAGGTGCTGCGGCTGATCGCGGCGGGCGAGAGCAACACCGAGATTGCCGAGAAGCTGGTGGTGACGGAGCATACGGTCAAGAAGCACGTCAGCAACATCCTGAGCAAGCTGCATCTGGCCGACCGCACGCAGGCCGCCGTCTACGCCTGGCGCCAGGGGTTGGTGAATTGAGGAGAGGAAAGGACGATCTTCCGATGAACATGCCAGGTACTCGGCCTGAGCGGCCCTCATCACCCACTGCTGAACCAATGCCTCCGTTAGCTGAGGGGTTCCTGCACACACTGGGCGCCGAGATCGATAGCGATGAGGTGACTACGGTAGTCCTTGCCGGAAGCTATGCCCGTGGCACGGCTACGCGCTACAGCGATGTTGATCTCGTCCGTTTTGTGCGTACACCCTCTCAGGTCACACCACATCGCTACTTCAACCATGAGGGCCATCTGATCAGCGTCGTCACTTGGTTACTCGATTTCATGGAGGAATCCATCACCAGACCAGAGTATGCCATCTGGCGTGTTCCTGTCTTGCGCGATGCGCGCATCCTGCTGGATAAAGAAGGCGTATTCGCTGCCTTCCAACTGCGTCTTGCCACCTTTCGCTGGGAACCCTTGCAGGAGCAAGCCAACGCCTGGGCCAGCGACACCTTGATGCTCTTTGGCGCGCTTGTGTATAAAGCACTGGGAGCGCTGCTGAGCCGCGATGAAGCCGCCCTCGCCTACGCGACACATGATTTGCTGTGGAGTCTGACCGAGGTAGTGGCCATCCAGCGCGGTGTGCTCATAGAAGGCAGCAACCGATACTATACGCTGGTGCAGGAAGCCGCTGGGAACGAGTCGGCCTAGACACACTTTCATCGGCTGGCGCTGTGTCTGGAGCCTCTCCCGGCCTATCTCTCGCCTGCCGAGGCCAGGGGTCTCGCCGCCCTCCGACTGTATCAAGAAACAGCCCGGCTTCTGCAAGAAGCATTGCTGCCACAGGATTGCCAGGTGATCGAACGGGCGCTCCAACTGATCGAGGAAGCAGCGTTAGCAGCAGTATGACGAGCGATGATGAGTTGCTGGCGGCAGAGGCAGCAGGTGAGATAGAGGGTCAGTAAGGTAGGCGCTATGTATAGCAGTGCGAGATGGGTAATGGATCACGGGAGGTTAGGAGGTGTCTGAGTCGGCGAGACACGCCGCCAGGGACGGCGGCGGTACAGTAATTTGCCGTGATAGCCTATGTGTGGTAGTTGTAGTCTCTATTCCTACGGGTTTGCTATACTGAATCTGCGGAAAAATAGCGCAATCTCTCAACCCAGGATGGCCTTCTACGTATCCTCAGCGAAAGAGATCGGCGGGTGGCGCTTGCGTGGATGAGGAGCGGAGGCGTGTGATGAAGCTGATACGATGGCTGCGTGGCGTGCGCGCGGCGTGGCGTGAGCGGCGGCTGCACATCCTGGGGATAGGCGTATCGCTGCTTGCCGGACTGTTGCTGCTCGGTCTGGGAGCGCTCAACGTCTATACCATCGTCACGGCCTCACCTACCCTGCTCGCTCCCCATGCTCAGCCAACCCCGACGCCCATCGCCATCCCAAACTACCACGCCGGTGGCAAGCGGGAATACGCCCAGGACGCCTGCACGCCTGTGTATGCCTCAACCTCCACCTCCTCGCTGGAGATCACCCAGTTGATGGGCGGCTCCGATGTCACGGCGCTGGGCGCGCAAAGCGGCTGGACGCATGTCGCCATTTGGAGCGGCGTCAAGGGCTACATTCCCAGCAATACACTGGATGTTCAGCCGCCCACAACGCCTGTGCAGGGTGATTGCCAGTATGGTACCGTCGCCTCACCACAGCCAAACATCCTACCGGAAAACCCCGGCCCGTTTCCGGCGCACGCCAGCGGTGTCGTCTTGCAGCCAACCTCGCTCTATACCCAACCCAACGCGACCTCCATTCCGGAGGGCGGACTGGGCGCGCATCAGACCATAAACATTACCGGCTGGGCCAGCGACCACAATGGCTACCTCTGGTACGAGACACAGACCGCCGCCGGGCAGGGATGGGTCTGGGCGGATGACGTGCGGATAGCGGCTCCCCCGCCCGCGACGACCACTGTACACGGCCAGCCGCTCTGGAAGCTGGTGGCTGGCAAGGGGATGTGGTTCACCAATTACCTGACCCGCCATACCGATATGCCAACGCTCATCCGCGCCGCCAAGCTGGCCGGTGTGACGCACCTCTATGTGGAAGTCGCCATCACGCAATATGGCTTCTTCGCGCCCGATTCGCTGGATCGCATTCTGCCAGCCGCGCACGCCGCCGGTATTCCAGTGATCGCCTGGGTCTATCCCACGCTGGATAACGTCGGCGATGACGTGCGCATGACCCAGGAGGTGGCGAACTATCGTACACCATCAGGGGATCGCGCGGATGGCCTCGTCACCGACGTGGAGACGACGGTGGATGCGCTGAGCGTCTACACCTATGGGCAGATGTTGCGCGCGCTGCTTGGCCCTGACGAACTGCTGGTGGACTCGGCGCTCAACCCCATCGCCAGCCCAAATTATCCCTACGCCGCCGTGGCCGCAAGCTGGAATGTGATTGCGCCAATGGACTACTGGCATGGTCGGCCCAACCTGCCGTATAGCGCAGCGGATGTGCGGAGCTTCGTCACGAACAACATCGCAACCATCCGCAACGCGATCACTCAGGGCGGCGAGAGGCTGGTTCCCATCGAAGAAACGGGCCAGATGTACGATATGTACTCCAACGACGGAACCGACGGTGGCGATTCGCCCAACGCGGCTGAGATCACTGCCGATATGCAGACGGCGCATGATCTCGGCTGCATCGCCGTCTCGTTCTTCGAGTGGCAGACGGCCAGCCAGCCGGAGTGGGCCGCCTTCGACGCCTATCACTGGCAATAATCTGTCGTTCAGCCTTCGATCAATAATCGGCGTAGCACCTTGCCGACGAAGTTCTTTGGGAGTTCCGTGCGAAACTCAATCTGGCGGGGGACTTTGTAGGCGTCGAGGCGTTCGCGACAGAGCGCCAGCAGTTCGTCAGCCGTCGCGCGTTCGCCGCGCTTGAGCACTACCACCGCTTTGATCAACGGCGTCTGCCCGTCGCCATCTGTGCGTCCACTGCCGACTACCGCTGCTTCGAGCACCTTTGGATGCTCATACAGCACCTCCTCCACATCGCGCGGATAGACGTTGTATGGACCAGCCAGGATCACATCGCGCTTGCGGTCAACGATGGTGAAGAAGCCGTCCTCATCCATCCGCGCGAGGTCGCCGGTGTGCAGCCAGCCGTCGGCAAGCGCCTGCGCCGTGTCTTCTGGCCGCTTCCAGTAGCCACGCATCACCTGTGGCCCTTTGATCAGCAATTCGCCCACCTCACCCGGCGGAAGCTGTTTGCCCGTCTGTGTGTCCACGATGCGCGCGTTGGTATTGGGGTAAGGAAGCCCGATGCTGCCGACGCGCCGCTCTCCATAGATGGGGTTACAGTGAGTTACAGGTGAGGCTTCGGTCAGCCCGTAGCCTTCCACCAGACGCCCGCGCGTCAGCTTCTCAAACGCCTCCTGCGCCTCGATTGGCAATGGCGCTGATCCGCTCACGCAGGTGTGAATCGAGGCGACGCCGTAGCTGCGCACCCTGGGATAATTGGCGATGGCGACATACAGCGCCGGAACGCCCGGAAACAGACTGGGACGATAGCGTTTGATGGCGCGCAGTATCTGGTCTGTGCGCGTGGTGGGCAACAGCACGAGTGTACCGGCCAGCGAGATGGTCAGGTTTAGGCCGCTGGTGATGCCATAGGAGTGCGCCAGTGGCATCGCGCAGAGCAAGACTTCTTTGCCACGGCGCGCGTCTGAAAGCCAGTGGCGGGTCTGCGTCGCGTTCACCACCAGATTGCCATGTGTCAGCATCACTCCGCGCGGCATATCGGTTGTGCCTGAGGTGTATTGCAGCAGCGCCAGGTCATCTGAGGTCGTGTCAGTTCCCAGCGGGGCGGCTGGCTGCGCGCGTAGCAACTGTTGAAAGGAAAGCGCGCCAGCCGTTTGCGTTGGGGGCGCGCCCTCGCTTGTCTGTTGAGGCGCCGAGCCG
>JAJPIU010000269.1 GCA_021324535.1 Pseudomonadota bacterium | reverse complement strand
GAGGAGATGCACATCTGTCACCTTACACGTGCGGGAGTAGCTCAGTTGGTAGAGTACCTGCCTTCCAAGCAGGCCGTCGCGGGTTCGAGTCCCGTCTCCCGCTCCATCCCAGAAATATTCCGGCTTCGCGGACAAAAATCACACCGTTTCAGGCTGGCCGTCATGGCCCCCGCCCTTTGCTTGCCCTTTTCCCCTTCCAAATCCCCTAGAATTGTCTACTAATCCCTGTCAATTGGTGGCTAATTGGCGCCGAATAGCTTCCCAAACGGGAGCCAATTCGACACAAATCAACGTCAATCACCCCGCCTTGTCAACAACTTTGAGACTCGTTGTTGGAGCCTCAGCTGACGACGAAATTGGTGAAACGCGAGCTAGTTCGAGAAAGCGCGCCGTGATCAGGTCAATCGCCCGATGGCCGACCGAGCGCCACACATGAACGGTGGAGCAGCCCCAGCGTTCGGCGATGGCCTTCTGAGCGAGCTTCTGTAGGTAGCGCATCTGAAGATACTCCACCAGCCGCCGCATCGTCTCATCTTCTGGTTCACCGACCGAGGCGATCACGTCTTTCACCGCCTGGCGCAGATAGCCCTGGATGGCCTTCCCATGCGGGAGCAGTTCCCGTGGATGGGTCGCCGCCCAGTGTTCTATCGCCGGAAGCTGGCTGAGAATCGGAAAGTCTTCGAGCGTGAAGCGATCAGCCGTCAGAGCTTTCATCACCAATTCACGATACTCTTCCTGGCGCTTGCGCCCGCGTCGTCCATCAGCCATGCGTTGCCCCTATTCTACTGGACATCCAAGACATTTGTCAAGGATGACCCTTATAGTCAGCTAAACGGGTCAGTGGTATACTGTCAAAGCAGGACAATCTGGGGGCGAGGAGAAGGTATGCTGAGAGATCTCCATAGTGATAGGGTGTTACTCTCAACAACAGAAGCGCAGCGGATCGCCAATCTCAGCCAGGAGCACATCCAATGGCTGTTGCGTCATGGCCATTTAGAAGGCTTCAAGATCGGCCATAGCTGGCTCGTCTTTCAGGACTCTCTCACTGCGTTTCTCGCCCAACCCCGCAAGCCTGGGCCAAAGCCCAGAAATGACAGCGCACCAAACGACTAAAGTATGACCGAGAAAAGCGGAAATTGGCAGAAACTAACGGAAACATGCAGCAACCCAAGAGGAAATGTGGAGGCGGCGCATGGTGGTGGGGCAGGAGCCTCATACCCTTGAAGAAGCAATGGCGCGCAAAAATATCGCCAAGTTGAAGGACTTGACGGCGCGCATTGGCTGTTCATCACGGAGCCTGACATCCTGGCTGAACGGCAGCCACCGCCCCAGCGTCTACTATCTGGGGCGATTGAGCTATGTGCTTGGAGTAGACGCCGCACGGTTCTTCACGCAAACCGAACCTGTACTCTCCTTGCTGAGTGAGCAACCCACCGTCCTGACACGGCGCGCATTTGTAGGGAGCCTGGTTGCCGTTCCTGCGGCGATCCAGGTGATCGCGTCTCCCCAGGCCGAGACTGTTTCCGCCAACCTGGTTGAAGGAATGATAGCCCTTACCCAGCAGTTTCGCGCCTTACAACGAAATGGCGTTACCAACCTTGAAGAAGGGCTACGCGGGCAGCTTGCAATGGTGACGCAGGCGCTTGAAACAACAGTTAGCGACACCATCCGCCGTGACCTCTGGCGCATCTATACGCTGGCGCAACTCACACGACGCCTAGGCATCACCAAAGAGAGCGAACTTGCTCGCGCCAAAACACTGAATGAGACTGCCATCGCAGCGGCCCAACGGAGCGGTGACACGGAACTAATCGCCGCCATGATTGGCCATCTTGCTCATCTCTATCTTATCTGGCAGCACGATACGGAGGCCGCGCGCCAACTCATCGGAGAGGCCCAGCTATATACACGGCGAGGAAGCCCGACCGATGGATGGTTGACGCTTCTTCAGGCAGCCACCGCAGCGCGATCTGGCAATGCGCGCGAGTGTGAGCTTGCCCTGCATATTGCGGACGACATAGCGCATACCTTGCCAGCAGGAGCTACCGCCGATACCTTTTTCACTGACTTCAACCTGGTAAGCGTGAATGCGTTTGCAGGTAACTCTCTGATACTGGCAGGCGCACCAGTGAAAGCCTACGAGCGGTTGACCCAGATCAATCTGGGCGATATGGCATACAATCGCCACGCCAGCACGTTTTATGACATCGCCCGCGCCTATGCCCAACATGGCGAGCTTGACGCAGCGCAAACCTACGCGATCCAGGCGATTGACACAGCAGTGGCGACGGATAGGTGGTATATTGTCCCCAGGTTCCTGTCCCTGGCCGAGGCGTTAAAGCAGCGCAACCCACAGGAGCGCCACGCCAGGGCTATCACCGAATATGCGCTGTTGGCGCTTCAAAAGAAGTAGGAGAACAAAGTGATCAATCATGTTGTGTTGCTACAACCAAAGACAGAGACAACCGCCGAGCAGATCGCCATAGCTCTACGCCATGTGGCGTCGTTGAAAGAAGCTATCCCAGAGATAGTTAGCGTCACAACCGGCAGAAACATGAGCGCGAACCACCAAGGCTACACCTATGGCTTTGTGATGCGCTTTGCCGACGGGGAGAGCTTCAGCGCATATGCGCCACACCCAGCGCACCAGCCAGTGAGCCAAGAATTGCAAGCCATCTGCGAGAGCATCATTGATTTTGACCTGGATGGCTAGTGGTTAGACTACTTTGAAATGGCGAGAGGAGGTGGTATGGTACAGGAACAGATTGCCCCCAAAGGAGGTTCCCATGCCACGCAGTCCGCTCGCGTTTACCTT
>JAJPIU010000086.1 GCA_021324535.1 Pseudomonadota bacterium | reverse complement strand
CTGTGGCGGCTGTGGCGGCTTCTGCCGTCGTTTGCCGCGCTGTGTTTTCTGCGCGCCATATGTTTGTCGCGCCGGATGGATGGGTATCGCTACTGTCGCTATGGCCATTGTGCGCTCCCTCGATGATCCGCAGTTCCCCTACTTACACCAACGAAGGGGGGAAGAAGTAACGCGGGCGCCAACAGTAGCGTAAAAAGAAGGACGCGGCGCTGGCATCGGCGCTTGGCCGGCGTGACGGCGATACCAGCGCCAGTGGAGATCGAGGGAGGTACACATCTGTCACTTGAAAACAGTGCTTTTGTTATAGTAGAATGCGGTGAAGATAAGCTTCACCACCAAGCGGGCAAGGTCTTCCTGGCAGACCGTACAGATAAAGAAGGGTAGAAAGGCCACCAATGTCTATCAATTTTTCAACAGCGAACACCCGTCGGCTCCCCGTCTATCTCCTGCTCGACACCTCATCCTCGATGGCAGGAGTAAAGATCGTCGGGGTGCAGAACGGTGTGACGATGATCTATCAGGAAATCATGAGCGACCCACGCGCCGCCAGCACGGTGTACATTAGCATCATTACCTTCGCCGACCAGGCGTATCAGATGCCGCTCGTGCCCATCACGCAGTTCACACCGCCCAACCTGACGGCCAACGGCATGACTGCTCTGGGTGGCGCGCTGCACCTCTTGAACGAATCACTGGATTCCGACCTGATTCCCAATCAGGGGGGCGAGGTGAAGGGCGACTTCAAGCCGCTGGTCTTCCTGCTGACCGACGGCCAACCCAATGACCACTGGCAGACCGAGGCGCAACGGCTGCTGTCGCGTTCGACCACGGCAAACATCATTGGCATTGGCATCGGCACCGACGCCGACATGAACGTCATCCGGCAACTGACGAAAACAGCGTTGCTGATGCAGGATGTCAACCCCCAGAGCATTCGCAATCTCTTCCAGTGGGTCTCCGGATCGATCAAGACAGCCAGCCAGGCGGCGAATAATCCCAACGCGGCGGGTGGGCAGGTCAATCTGCCAGCGGCGCCTCCAGGGCTGGTGATTCAACTCTAACCTGTCTAACCAGGCCATGAAAGCCATGAAAAGAGACATAAAGGGACGAAAGGGGCGTTTATGTCCATCGCCTTCAATCAGGATGCGTCGCGCCGTCTGCCCGTCTATCTGTTGTTGGATACGTCAAGCTCCATGCAGGGAGTGAAGATCGTTGGGGTCAACAACGGTGTCATCATGATCTGCCAGGAATTACTTGGCGACCCACGCGCCGCCAGCACGGTGTACATCAGCATCATCACCTTCGCCGACCAGGCGTATCAATCACCGTTGATCCCAATCACGCAGTTCACGCCGCCGCAGTTCAATGCCAATCCGCCCGGCATATCGGGCACGGCGCTGGGCGGCGCGTTGCGTCTGCTCAATGAATCGCTCGACCAGGATTTGTTTATCAACCAGGGGGACGCGCAGAAGGGCGATTACAAACCAATTGTGTTTGTGCTGACCGATGGCGAGCCGTCGGATCACTGGCAGACCGAGGCGCAACGGCTGGCCAACCGCACCGTCAATAAGGCGGCGAATGTGATTGGGCTGGGCATCGGCCCTGGCGCAAATATCCAGATCATCCGCCAGTTTGCAAATATTGCGTTGTTGATGCAGGATGTCACTCCGGCCAACCTGAGATCGTTCTTCGCGTGGGTCTCCGGCTCGATTATGACAGCCAGCCGGGCAGCAGGGGGCTTTGCGCCAGGCGCAGCGCCACAAGTCGCGCAGCTTCCACCGCCGCCCAACGGCACGATCCCTATGCCGTAACCCAAGGAGGTAGCGCCCAATGGATACCCAGAACCCCCCGAATCCGCTCCAACCATCCGGCACGGAACAGGGCGCAGGATCGTCCGCCGATCAGGGAGGGCAACAGCGCCAGCAGCCGCAACAGTCCCCCCGGACGGCACAACCTGTGCAAGGGCCAGGCGCGCGACAGCTGCTTCCCTCCAACGCGCCGGGCTACCCAGCGCAGGGCGCTCCTCTTGGTCAAACGCCAATGCCCGGTCAGGCGCCTACGCAGATGCAGGCGCTTCGCATAGCCCCGCAGCAGCCACAATCTCCCCAATCTCCCCAGTTTCCGCAATTTCCCCAGCAGGGCTTTCGCTATCAGCCACAACAACCCGCAGCCACACCGCCCGCTCCAGCGGACATGTCGCCAGTGGACGGGGGCGCCACCACACCACGCGCCAATCGGCAGAAGAGAGATCAGGCGGCGGTTAGTCCGGCCCCCACCCTTCCACCTACAGCTACAGCAGGCGCCACGCCGGAACCGGAAGGCTCGCCTCCGCTGTCGCGGTTCTTCTGGCCCACTCATGCGCATCCCGCTCAACTCGATAGGTGGCAACAGGATGGGTATAGCTTCGCCGTCCCTGTCGCCGACCCGGAAAACCCCGGAAGCGTTCGCTGGGGATTGGGGCTGAGCGGGCTTGCTGTCGTGTCGGCGGTTCTGTTGGTGGCGCTCTCCGTGAGTACGTATACAGGGTCTATCGCGGATTTCCCTCCAAGCGCACAGACGTTGGGTATAGTCTTCGGCATCATCGGTTTCATTCTGGCGCTTGGGGGAATGTTCATCAACGGGAAGACGATGTGGGCCATGCAACACCATATGATACGCCGGGCCAGCGCGCAGCAGGCGCGAGACGCGCAACGACAACGAGACATCCAGCGGCAAGCGGGACAAGAGGTCAGAACAGACGCCCGGCAACCGGCTACGCCTCCTATACCTCTGCTCAATGATGAAGAGACGCTGGTCATGGAGCCGGAACCCGAGCCGGAGCCGATGGTCTTCGAGCAGCGCGCCCCGGCGCAATTCGAGGATCGTGACCCCGACGCCGCCCTGGGAGATCGCTATCCTGATACAGCGACCGTAGCGCTCGAACGCGACGGCTGGGCGATCATTGGGGTGAGCCTGCGCGGACTGAGCCACAAACACGACGCCAAGTTCCGCGAAGATGCCATCGCAGGCGACATCTCCAATGGGTGGCAGATTGGCGTCGTCTGTGACGGCGGCGGCTCGTATGATCTGGCGCGGGTAGGCGCCAATGTCGCGGCGGAAGCCGCACTCAGGGGCGCTTCCGCCGCTACCAATAAGTATAAAAGGGTGTCTCAGCGAGACGCCGAGACGGCGCTCCGGGCGATTCTGCTGGCAGCGTTGCAGGGCGCGCATGATGCGTTGCAAGCGGAAGAAAAGAGACGTGGGGTTTCCTGGCAGGAGATGCGCACGACGCTGCTGGTGGTCGTCCAGCGCCATCTGGGCAAAGGCATCCATGCGCTGGGCGGCGCTCAGGTGGGCGACGGCGCTATCGTCGCGCGCTTCTATAACCAGGACGCCATCAACGAGCACATGCTTCGTCTGACGACGCCCGATATTGGCCCTACCGGCAACGAGACGATCTTCTTCCAGGACGTGCCGCCGGAGCAATGGGAGGATCGCATCAAGACGTATATCAAAGAGGGGCCAGGGTGCTATTGTCTGGCTATGACGGATGGCGTCTCCGATGACTTCACACCCATCGAGCAGCATATGCCGCTGCTCGAAGAGCCGCTGTTCAGAGATGTGTTGAAGGGACAGCCGCCCGCCAGGGTGACAGGCGCGCTCGAACAACTGCTCTCGTATGAGCGGCCTGGCTCGTTTGATGATCGCAGTCTGGTGTGTATCTATCATCTAGGGGAGCGACCGTGGAAGTAGTCTTTAGCGATGGCACGCACGAACAATATGAGGATGTTCCCTTTTCAGAAGGGGCACAGGGCGCGATCTTTCGTTCGCGCGACCGCAAGCACGTCGTCAAGCTGTTCAAGGCGCCACCCAATATGCCACCCGCTGCTGTGGCTCGAATGGTTCAGGATCGCAACCGCCAGATTGACGCGATCATCGGCAAATACAATGTCGTGGGGAATGATCCTTACTGGGAAGCCTTGTTTGCCTGGCCGCTCAAGCGGGCCGTGCAGCCACGACCTGGCGTTAGTTCGCGTTATGTCGAAGGGATGACCCGGCTCGACAACTACTTCTTTGGTTCATCGTACTCCCGGCTGACTCCTGAGCAGAAGGGATGGTGGATCGGGCGGCTGGCTTGCGCAATCAAGATGGCGCGGGCTGTGGCGCGCCTCTCGACGCTTGGCCTGTGCCACTCTGACCTCTCGGAGAAGAATGTCTTTGTCGATCCGCTGAGTGGGACGGCGACGATCCTCGACTGCGATAGCCTGGTGATTCCCAATGAGATGCCCGCCGAGGTGTTGGGAACGCCAGAGTATATGGCGCCCGAACTGCAAAGCGGCAAGGTACGGGAGCCATCGGTTGTCACCGACCGCCATGCGCTGGCCGTCTTGCTCTATCGCTGGCTGCTCTTCCAGCATCCTTTGCTAGGGCCGAAGCGCCACTCCACCAACGCCGAACTCGATGACAACCTGGCGCTCGGCGCCAACGCGCTCTACATCGAGCATCCCACCGATACCTCCAACCGCCCGAAGCATCTTCAGGTGACGGCGGAAACGCTCTCGCCGCGTGTACGCGATCTCTTTCGTCGGGTGTTCGTCGAAGGGCTGCATAATCCGGCGCTGCGCCCCACCGCCGACCTGTGGGAAGAGGCGCTGAGCGAGATGATGGATCGTGTGGTTCCCTGTGGAAATCCCCTCTGTGAACAGAAGTTTTTCGTGGCGCCCGATGTGCCGCCAATGAGTTGTCCACTGTGCAAAACGCGCTTCACTGCCTTTCCGCAGTTGCCCTATCTCAAGTTGCGTGCGCCCCGCCCCACACGAACCGGCGGCTATGAGTACGTGGACGAGAACGCCTCGTTTCAGGGGACGCCCTATAATCGCTACATCGTGGGCTATCCGGGCCGCCCAATCTATAACTGGCATGTGCATCCCAATGTCAGCCTGCGCGTGGGGCAATCGGGCGCGCGTACCGATTCGCATAATCGCGGCGTAATCCGGTACGACACCAACCGCTCGGAGTGGTTCCTGGAAAATATTGCCCTGCCCGACTTGCAGGCGCGTGTTGGTGGAGCGGATCCGGCGAGTGGGGGGTGGTCGCCGGTACCGCTGGGCAGTCGCGTCGCTTTGCGCCCCAACACGCAGTTATTGCTCGGTCAACTCAATCTGGATCGCATCGCCTATGTCGAAATGAAGGCGGTCTAAGCGGCGATCTCTTCATAGAGAGAAGTAGGAGCGGGAAACCTATGGCGCGACCCTTTCCACCGGGCGCAACAACGCCGCAGACTGTGCCCTTGTTGCCTATGCCAGTCGAAGAGAGCATCGCCATCTGGCCGCTGCTAAAACTTACTCCCGCACAAAGGAGGCAGGTCGCAAACGGGCAGAATGGCTGGCTGCTCACCCATGCGCTCGGTGTATCGAGCGCGTCGGAAGTGATAGAGGCCGACACAGCAACGGGGCTAGTAACCGCGCCAGTCACAGCGCCGCGTGTGGCGGGGCCACAAGTGGCCCAGGGACAAGCCGCCGCTCCTGCGCCCACGGCCAATCTGGGCCAGGCCGCGCGCCAGGCGGCGACCGGCCAGCTCGTGGGCGCCGCTGTGCGAGCGCGCCAGCAAGCGGCAGGCGGGGGGCAGGCGATACGTTTCTCCGGGCCAATGAGTGACGGAAGGGTGGCGCCCGTGCAAACACCGCAGGCCGCCGTTGGGCCGCCGACCAGGCGGTTACGGCGAGGGCGCCTCACCGCGCAGTGGACGGCTGCCTTTGGCCTCGTAGCTTGCCTTGTGGCCTTTACGCCGCTGATGTCCCATCTGTTGGTTATCATGCCAGTTGTGGCGGGTCTCATCGCGCTTATGCTGGGCGCCATCGCCCTCAGGCAAGTACAGCGGGGCGCCGCCGAACAGCGTATGGCGCGGTTAGGAGTGGCGCTTGGTGTCGTGGGTCTGCTTGCCTCCATTGCGCTCACCATCGTATCCATCCATGTCTTGCATCATTGAACCAACGGAAAAATCATATGAGCGCAGGCAAGCGTGTGCAGAGGATGTGACAGAGGATGTGACAGAGGATGTGACAGAAGAGAGGAATGATTCGTAACACTTCGCGAAACAGTCTTTGTTCGTCTTCTTTATCATCTTTTCCGGTTGACCGACTTGGCGGAGAGAGTGAAAGTCAGGTGTACATATGGACAATACGCAACAGCGCACGGCGTCAGAAGTTGCTGGCGCGGCGGGCGGCGCCGAAATAGGGACGCGCCTCGCCATCGAGGGCAGCCCGACGCATTCGGCGCAGAGTATTACACGACCGGCGGGCAATGCGCCCTGGCTGCCCATCCCTGCTGATGGTGATCCGCGCCCGTGGCCGATCTTTGTCCTGACGCCTGCGCAACGGGCGCAGTTCCTGGCGAATCAGCCGCCCAAGGCGGCGCCACTCGCCAAGGGACAGCCTGCTCCCACCTCGCAGGGTGGCGCGCCGCCTGCGAACCTTCAGCCACGGATCGCAAAGGCGCAAGGAACGGGCGGTCAGCCGATCCAACAGGGAGGAGTTGTTCGCCCACCAGCCCCGACGCCAACCTTCCAGGGCGCGCCTGGGCCAACCTTCGCTCCGCGCCCTCAGCCGTTTATGCAGGCCACGCCACCTGGGCCAGTGATACATCAATCGCCGCAGCCAGTCGTGCGGAACATGGGGCAGGGGCTGGCGATCACCGCGCTAGTGTTGGGAGTGATTGCGGTTGTCTTCACCTGTGGAGCCTATGGCTGGCTGCCGGGCGTGCCGGGATTCATTGTTGGCATGGTGGCGCTCAATAGATACCATCCTGTGTACTCGGCGCCGAGCATGAAACGCATTGCCGGGTGGGGCATCGGCCTGAGCATCGTCGCGTCGGTGGTCTCGCTGGCGCTCTACATCGCCACCGTCCATGCTTCTCATTGAGCTTCACAACGCCGTGCGAGAGACGGGAAGCAAGTAATACTCATAGGTAGTCACGACGGCGAAGCCGCACGAGCGATAGAGCGCGAGTGCTGGCGCGTTTGTGGTATCCACCTCCAGGCTGAATCGCTCGGCTCCCTCGTCACGCAACATTGCCAGGGCCGACATGAGGATACGCCGTCCCCAGCCCTGCCCCTGGCGGTCGCGTCGAACGCCAAAGCCATAAACGCCCATCTCACGTTCCGTGGCGTATGGCGTCGTCTCTGCGCGCAGGCTGCCAAGCAGCTCACTATCCACCAGGCCAATCATCCAACGTTCGGCGCCACTCTCGAAATCAAGGGTGATGCGTCGTCGTACCTCCTCGATGGGATCGTCAAAGGCCGAAGCAGTGATGTTGGCCAGCGCATCGAGATCATTCGGCGTGGCAAATCGCGTCTGGAACGAGGACGGCAGATTGGCCGTTCCCGCCTGGATGGCGGCTGTGATATGCTCAGCGCCCGCCAGCTTCATATGGTGTTCGGCGGAGTGCGGCGGAGATGTAGATGGGAAACACGACGCGACAAACGCCTGGCCCGATGCGCTGGCGCGTTCGCAAATGAGTAGCAATGTGGTAACGCTCATTCCCTGGCAGGCGACCATCGCCGTCTGTAACAGCGCGCTGCCAATCCCCTTGCGCCGCCAGTCAGGATGAACCATGCCACAAAGCTCGGCCACACTATCTCCACCGTAGTCCAGCGCGCAATAGCCAACCAGGGCGCCATCTCGATAGGCAAGGAACGCCATGCCATCCTCAGGCGCAGCGTTGTGGCGGCCCGCGCCATAGGTCAGCTTGAGCGTTAGCCCTTCCGCTGCCTCGCAGACCTCGGCCAGCCGCCGCACGGTCTGCGAGGCAGCGGATGTAAGGATCGCGCGACGAAACACGCCGTCTGGATGGGTCGGTTTGGACATGTATGCTCTCTTGTTTCTGATCTTGCCTGGCGTGGCCGCTTGGTGTGGCCGCCTAGTAGTGTGCGCCCACGTTAGCTTCGCTGGCGACCGGCGCGAAGGTGATCTCAAGCGCGCCATTGGCCATCCGAGCGACGGTCGCCTCCATCGGAACAAGTACCGTTGGCAGGGCGATGTCGCGCTTGAAGTTGCCGACCTCAACGATCAGATCGTCGCCCTTCTTGGTCATCACGACCTTGCCAAGCTCCACATGGGGCAGCGGCAGCCGCAGCACATAGCCATCGCCGCGCTTTTCAAGCTGTTGTGAGGCGCCACGATAGAAGATTTGTGTGGGGTCGGCGTCTCCCCATACCTCGCTGGCAAGCTCCGCCAGCGCAGGCGCGCCGAGAATCTCACGCGAGCGATAGGGGGCGTCCCAGACGGGCAGCGGGGTAAACGTCTGATGGATGATGTTGTAGTAGGTCTGCTGCTGCGCCGCCATATCGCGCAGCAGTTGGTCCTGGTAGCCGCCCTCCACCTGTGGCAACACGCGGTTGCAGATCACGCCGTCCACGGGGTAGCCATACAGCGCAAGATAGGTTTCAGCTCGCAATGCCTCTTTGATCACCATCTTCTCAGGGTTGACCACCAGCCGATAGGAACTGATGTCGGCGTCGGTCAGCGTCTTGCGGAGCGCGGCTACCTGCACATTCAGCTTTTCCAGCGACTCAAAGACGTTGACGCCTGGCAGGAAGGTTTTCAGCAGCGGCCTGGCGGCGGTGAAGGCCAGGTTGCGCCAGCCGTTGGCGTGGTTGACATACCACAGGAAGGTCTCCGGCATGCTGAGCAGCCGCACCGTCTCGCCCGTGGGCGCGGCGTCAATCACCACCACGTCATAGTTGTTGTCGCGCGCCTGCCGATGGATGTTCAACAGCGCGACGATCTCATCCATCCCTGGGATCAGCGCCATCTCTTCGGCGGCCACCTCGCTCGCGCCCTGCCTCTTCAGAACGTTTGTGATGTAGTCCTGTACCTTGCCCCAGCCCGCGCGCATCTCATCCAGGACGTTGATCTCCTGTGCCCAGAGACGATCACTGACCTCCTGCGGTTCGGCGGTGAGGGTGCGGTCGAGCGCGTCGGCCAGGCTATGGGCAAGATCGGTGCTGACGACGAGCGTGCGCTTGCCAAGTTGCGCGGCGCGTGCGGCGGTGGAGGCGGCGATGGTGGTCTTGCCGACGCCGCCTTTGCCAAGATAGAGAATGAAACGCATGCCAGGGTGTCCCTTTCGCTGTGGTATATATCGTCTGTGGCGGCTGCCCGCCAACGCTGCTGCCTCTGGAAAATCGGGAAGTGTGAGCGATCTCACAACCGCTCCATCTGTCTACGCCGGATGCGGCGTGGGGTTGTGGCTTAAAGCCAGCCGTTCTGCTCGGCGATGCGCGCTGCCTCCACGCGGTTCTGCGCATTGAGCTTCTGGATGGCGACCGAGAGATAATTGCGCACAGTGCCCTCGGAGAGCGCAAGCGTATCGGCGATCTCGGCGATGCTTGCCCCTTTGAGCGCCACCGCCAACACCTCGCGCTCGCGCTCCGTCAGCGGATTCTCGCCTGAGCTGAGCGCCGAGACGGCCAGCGCCGGATCGATCACCCGTTCACCCGCCATACATTTGCGGATCGCGCTTGCCAGTTGCGTCGCCGGGGCGTCCTTCAGCAGATAGCCCACCGCGCCGCTTTCCAATGCTCGCCGTAGATAGCCAGGGCGCCCAAACGTCGTCAGAATGATGATCTTGCATGTGGGAAGCTGTTTGTGCAGGGCTGCGGCGGCGACGATGCCATCCGTGCCGGGCATCTCGATATCAAGCAGGGCGACGTCGGGCTGGGCTGCCTGCGCCGCCTGAACCACCTCATCGCCACGCCCCACCTGCGCCACGATCTCAATATCCCCCTCAAGCGTCAGCAAGGCCGCCAGCGCGCCACGCACCATCGCCTGATCCTCCGCCAACAGCACCCGTATCATGCGGCGCCTCCTTGTTTGCCTTTCGTCGCTCGCCATTATGAGGTATATAGCCAGCATATCACAAACAATAGAGGCGTCAGGCCAGTTCAGAAAGAGACTGACAAAGAGGTCTATTCGCCCGTCACCTCCAATGATGTGAAGGCTATCCTCGAAAAAATTAGTCACGATCCACTCAGGTCAGCGGAGATACACAAGCAAGCCCAGGGCGTTGTTGACAACACCGCGCTGCTGGAATACTTGGGGAGCCGCTGGCAGAGCGTCTTCACAGAGGTATGGAAGTTCTATATTCCCCCTTCCCAAGATGGGAAGGGGGCTAGGGGGTTAGGTCTGTGCGAGGAAGTCGGCGAGGTCGGGTGGCAGCGGCGCATCGAAGCTGACCCACTCCCCTGTAACGGGATGGGTGAAGCTGAGGTGCGCCGCATGCAGAAACATACGCGGCGGCATGGGCGGCTGGGATCGCCCATAGAGCGTGTCGCCGACGACAGGATGGCGCACAGCCGCCAGATGCACGCGAATCTGATGGGTACGTCCCGTCTCAAGCTGCACATCCAGCAGCGTGCGTCCGCGTATCTCACGAACTACCCGGAAGCGGGTACGCGCCTCACGTCCGCCACGTGCAACACTGACGAGCGCCATCCGTTGGCGGTAGCGTGGGTCACGTCCAATTGGCGCCTCAATCGTCCCTTCGGCCACATCCATATGCCCTTCGACAAGCGCCAGATAGCGTTTGACCATCGTACGGTCGCGCATCTGGCGGGCCAGCGCCGTATGAGCCGCCGCTGTCTTGGCGATCACCAGCAAGCCGGAGGTATCTTTATCGAGCCTGTGTACAATGCCGGGGCGTGCGGGATCGGCCTCACTATCGGCTTCTGCAAGCTCCGGCAGGTGGGCAAGCAGCGCGTTCACCAGTGTGCCGGTGGCGTGCCCTGGCGCGGGATGCGTCACCAATCCGGCAGGTTTGTTCACCACCAGCAGCGCGTCATCCTCATAGAGAACAGGCAAAGGAATCGCTTCAGGCTGAGGAAGTGGCGCATCGCCAACGGAAACGCGCTGGCCAAGCGTGGGAGCCAGCGCCAGCCGTTGCCCCTCTTCGAGCAGATGGCTTGCCTTTACCGCGCGCCCGTTCACCGTTACCTCGCCCGCGCGGATCGCCGCCTGGGCGCGTGTACGCGATAATTCAGGGCGCAAGAGCACCAGGGCGTGATCCAGCCGCTCGCCAATCAGGTCGGCGTGCTGGTCGGCGTCGAGCGTGATCGTCTCCAGCGGCGATGACGCATGTGCTGCGGTATCTTTTTGCTCTGCCATATCAACTGTTCCCTTTCCGCCCCACTGTACCACAGGCGTCGCTTTCTCTTCCACCCAGGCGTGCCCAGCGCGTATCGTATAGTGTGTGAGAGCGTTTTCGATAACGGGAGTCATCCCCTCTTCAGAGATCACTACCTGGCTTCTCTAGCTATCATGTGAGTCTAAGGTGTCATTTGTATGATTGTAAAGGATACGCAGAGCGCCACGAACGCAACAGGCTCAGCAGGCCAGCCGGGCGTCACACCAACGCTGCCAGGGCGAGTCGGGCGTATACTGGCGCGGTTGCTCTCGCTCTCGCTGTTTTATAAAGTGTTGATCGCCAACTCGGCGATTGTCCTGTTGGGGGCGGTGGCAGGCACGCTGATCACGCAGCGCGTCGCCAATACCGAGCCGGGCGGCTCATGGAATATTCCCCTGGCGATTGGCTTTGCCGGGGTGGGCATCCTGCTGACGTGTGGCCTCAACGCGCTACTGCTGCATGCGGCGTTCAGTCCACTGGAACGACTTCAAGCGATGGCAAGACGTGTGCAGCAGGGCGACCTCAGTGTACGCGCGCAGCCCACACCATTGGATGACGCGCAGATGGCGCGGCTTGCCGAGACACTCAACCAAATGCTCGACGAAGTGGAGAGTTACGAGGATCAGGTGCGGGCGCTCTCTGGCGCGCTGATCTATGCGCAAGAGGAGGAACGCCAGCGCATCGCCCGCGAGCTACATGATGACACCGGCCAGGTGTTGACGCTGCTGCTGATTCGCCTGAAGCTGCTCGAAGCGCAGCCGGGGGCCGACCAGATCGCCCCACAGATCGCGGAGTTGCGTGGGCTGGTGTCGAGCGCGATTGATCAGGTGCGGCGGCTGGCGCTGAACCTGCGTCCGCCAACCATTGATCAACTTGGCCTGACGCCATCACTCCGCTCGCTCATCACCACGTTTACCGAAAATACACACATCGAGGTGAAGCTGGAACTGCCGCGCGAACCGGCCACCCTTTCGCCGGAACGTACTATAGTGGTCTATCGTGTCGTCCAGGAGGCGCTGACCAACATCGCCAAACATGCCAACGCGCATCTGGTGACGGTCACGGTCACGCTAGCCGATCAACAATTGCAGGCGATCATCCATGATGACGGACGCGGCTTTGCGCCGGAGAGCCTGCCCGCGCATACGTTGCGGCGGACAGAAAGCGCGCGCGGCGTAGGGTTGTTTGGGATGGAGGAGCGTGCACGGCTGGCAGGCGGCTCGCTGAAGATACAATCGGCGCCGGGCAAGGGGACAACCGTCACGCTGACAGTGCCGCTGGATCGCCCTGAGCGCGCAGCGAAGGCAGCCTCGTCAGGCAGACATCTGGCGCCCAACCTGCATGAGCCAAACGCCTCACAGGCATGGAGCCAGCCTGCTTCGAGCGCCATTCCTGCGCTTTCGCCCCATCAGCGAACCGAAGCAAGTCCCCCTCATACGCAGCCGCTGGATGAGACTATCTGAACATCTATCTGGTATAGAACAGGATCAACCATGTGGGTTACAGAATCTTGCGGAGCGTCGGCTCATCCAACAACCGCTCACGCCACCCGGCTGCTTGTTCTATGCCCACCAGCTTGCCTTGCGCCACGAGCGGCGCCAGCCGGTGCGCCTCGCGCCAGGCAGCGTGATAGTGGCGCGCCGTGAGCTTATGGTGATCCAAAGCGTCGTCAAGCTCGTCCGCGTCAATGATCTCCACGCCACCTGTGGGATCGCGGATCACATCGAGGTACCAGTCGTCGTACCAGGGCACGCCGTTGGTGTCACGGCCCTGCGCGCCGCAGATGTCTACATACCACTGGACGATCTGCCCGGCTGCGTCAAACATTGTGGTGACGCGATGGGTCGCAGGCTGTGCGTCTGTGGCAAGCTCACCTAGAAAGGCGGCGGGATAGTAGCTCAGCCAGCTATATCCCGCGTCGGCCACGCAGAGCGAGCGCCCGGCGCATGTCACCCAGAGCGGCTTGCTGATGGCGTCTATCCAATAGAGCGCGACAAGGGATGGTTCGCAGTCTGCGGAAGCGCCATCGTCGTCATCCAGCGTCATGGAGGCAAAGCGCGATGCGAGGATACGCTGCCAACCCCGCATGTCGGCGTATTTCCGCTTCATGCGCCTCCCTTGGCGTGATGAGTCATGCCTCGTCGTCATCCAGCGTAGCGACTGTCGCAGTGGGTGAGATGGCCGTCTCGGCGCAGCGGCGCAGATCCATCTCTTCAAGCGTGCGCTTCTTGCCAAGCGCAATCTTCACAAGCTGGAAGGCGCGCGCCAGTTGCTCCGGCGTCAGGTCATAGCCAAGCTCGCGCAGTTGCGCGTTCAGCGCGGCGCGGCCAGAGAGCTTACCAACGAACATGCGGCGATCCGAGGGCGGCAGGCCAATATCTTCCGGCCGCATAATCTCATAGGTGCGCGCATCCTTCAGCACGCCGTCTTGATGGATGCCGCCGCCGTGCGCGAAGGCATTCGCCCCCACGACAGATTTTGTCCACTGTGGCTGCATTCCTGAGAGGCGCGCGATCAGGCGGCTGGTAGGGATGATCTTTGTCGTATCCACGCGCACGTCGAGGTCAAGGTCTGCGTGGCGTGTACGGATCGCCATCACCACATCCTCGGTGGCGGCGTTGCCCGCGCGCTCGCCAAGCCCGTTGAAGCAGGTGTCCACCCGCTCGGCCCCGTGTTGCAGCGCCGTGAGCGCGTTGGCGACCGCCAGCCCCAGGTCGTCGTGGCAGTGGGCGGAGATGCGCACACCGGGGAACTCGCGGCGCACGTCATCCACAAGCTGGCCGAACTCCCACGGCAGTGCGAAGCCGACGGTATCGCAGAGCGCGACGAAGCGCACCCCCTCGCGCATCACCGCGTCTATCACCTCCAGGATGAAGTCGTGCTCGGTGCGAGTGGTGTCTTCGAGCGCGAAGTCAACGTTTTCGGTATATTGCCGTCCGCGCGCTACTGCCGTCCGCGCCATCTCGAGGACTTCGGCGCGTGTCTTGCCGAGCTTTACTTCGCGATGGAGCGGCGAGGTGCTGACAAAGGGATGGATGGTCGGCTGTTCCGCGTCACGCACGGCCTCCCAGGCGCGATCAATGTCCTCGGCGGCGCAGCGTGCTATGGAGCACACCTCGGCTCCATCAATGTTGCGCGCGATCAATTGGATAGCCTCGAACTCCGGCTGGCCGGAGATGGCGAAGCCGCAATCGAGCGTATCGAAGCCCATCGCGGCAAGCGCCTGGGCGATCTCCAGTTTTTCCTCGGCGAAATAATTGATCCCTGGCGTCTGTTCGCCATCGCGCAGGGTGGTCTCAAAGAACTTGACGATACGCGCCATTGCGTTGCCCCTTTCTTTCCTCACTCCAAAACTCGGAAGTATGTGAAGTGTGATCAGGCCCTCTTTGCCGCCATTATAGCACGCGCGTAACATCCTCTGTCGGAGTATCCTTTGCGCCTTCCAATCATCATCCAATCTTTGCGCAGTACAATCCAGAGTAACGTTCGGATGTTTATCGAGCAGTGATGGCAGGGCGGCTGCGCGAACGCCGCTTATCAGGTTGGGAACGGGCAGGGGAGTCAAACAAACCTATGCGCATTTTGATTGTGGAAGACGCGCGCAAGCTGGCCGACCTTTTGCGGCGCGTCTTGAGCGAAGAACGCTATACTGTGGATGTGGCCTATGAGGGCGACACGGGGATGGAGATGGCGCTGAGCGGCGTACATGATCTGCTGATCCTCGATGTGATGTTGCCCGGCAAAGACGGTTTTGAGATTCTCAAAGCGGCGCGCGCCCATCGCATCACCGCGCCTATCCTCATGCTGACGGCGCGCGGGGAGATTGAAGACCGCGTGAAGGGACTAACCACTGGCGCCGATGATTACCTGATCAAGCCGTTCGCGATGGAAGAATTGCTGGCGCGCATCACGGCGCTTTTGCGGCGGCGCGACCGTGAACTCGATGTCGCCCAGCAGCTTCACGTTGGCGACCTGACGCTTGATCTGACCCGCCACGAGGCGCGCCGCGCCGACCGGCTGATCGAGCTGACGCCCAAAGAGTTTTCGCTGCTCGAATACTTGATGCGCAACGCGGGGCAGGCGCTCACCCGCACGCAGATCATCAATCATGTGTGGAGCTACGACGCCGACGCGTTCTCGAACGTCGTGGATATTTACATCCACTACCTGCGCGACAAGATTGATCGGGGCTTCGACCGCGAGCTGATCAAGACGGTGCGTGGCGTGGGCTACCGGCTTGAGAAGCCCGACAAAGCCTGATATGGACAATGCCGGCAGACGAACAGGACGAAGTCAATGCTGCCTTCCAGGGAAACAGAATACGAACCAGAAAGCGCCCTAGATGAAACTCCTGGCGCGCCATCCCCTATACCAGCCAGCCAACCACACAAGTGGGCGCAGCGGATGGAGGAGACAGCGCGCGCATGGTGGACTGTCGTTGTTCTTTGGCTGGATGGATTGGGTGGCTGGCTGGTCTCACTCTGGCATCGGGGACGATCTTTGCTGGCGCGTGCGCCCCGCTCGCATGATCCCTCCGAGGCAATGTTTTCCAGCATCTGGCGGCGGCTGACCTTGTGGTATTGTGGCGCGCTGGCGCTGTTGCTGCTCATCAGCGGGATAGGGCTGTATCAGGGGACAGAATATGCCCTGATGAACCCCATCACCACCACGCTCACCAGCAGCGCCCAGGAAATCGCTCAGGATTGGCGCCATCAGGTGCAATATGGTGCGCCCGATCCGAGTGACCAACCGGGCATACATACGCCGAGCGAAAGTTTTGGTATAGGCTCCCATTTCAATGGGAGTGATCCGCGCTCTTACTGCCCAACTATGCCCGACATTACCCAGCAAGTACCCTATATTGTCTGCTTTACCGCTGCTGGCGAATATATCTATCACCCGTTTAGCATTCCGAAACCGTTCTACATGAGTACCTCAGTAGCGCAAGCCGCGCTCAACAGTTCCAGTGGCGCGGCGACAGATCGGGTAGAGGCAGATAATGGCATGGGCCAGATACAACGCTATGCGCTTGTCGTGCAAGACCCCACTGTCAAAAACGCCATCCTTGGCGTCGTGATGGTTGGCATGCCCATCCAGGGCCAGCTCGACGCGCTACATGACCTCCTCTATGCGCTGCTGATCGTTGGCACACTGACGCTTCTGGGCGCGGCAGTGAGCGGCTTCCTGCTGGCGCAGCGGGCGATGGCGCCCGCCCGATTGGCTATCGAGCGGCAACAGGAGTTTATCGCCGACGCCAGCCACGAACTGCGCACACCGCTCACGTTGCTTCGAGCCGACGCCGAAGTGCTGCTCCGTGGAAGAAAGCGCCTCCCGCCGGACGACGCCGAACTGCTCGAAGACATCGTGGACGAGACGGCGCACATGAGCGACCTCACCACGAATCTGCTGACGCTGGCCCGGCTGGACGCAGGCTCAATGGCCGTCGAGCATGATCTGATCGATCTCGGCGACGTGGCAAGCCAGACGATTCGCCGGGCGCAGGCGCTTGCCAGCGAGCGTGATATTCGATTGACCAATTTGACCCAGCCGACCAGCGAGCCTGCGCTTGTGGTGGGCGACCGCGCTCTGCTCGAACGCGCGGCGCTGATCCTGGTGGATAACGCCATTAAATATACGCAAGCGGGCGGAGCAGTGACTGTACGGGTGGCGCGCGCTGGAAGTCAGGCGACGTTGACCGTCAGCGACAACGGGCCGGGCGTTGCGCCAGAGCATCTCAAACGATTGAGCGAGCGGTTCTATCGGGTGGATAAGGCGCGTTCGCGCGAGATGGGCGGCGCCGGATTGGGGTTGGCAATCGCGCGGGGTATCGTCGAGACGCACAAGGGGACACTTACCTTCGCCAGCGAAGTGGGCAAGGGGCTGACGGCCACGCTCACCCTGCCAGCCGCCGCGCCATCGGTATGATAAGAAATTTCACATCTGTCTTCAATGGTTCTTCAATCGCGGCTAGCTAAGATGATTGGTGTGAGCGGAAACACCACACTGCACTCAACACGCACGCACATCATCAGAGAGGACGTCGCGCAATGACAAACTCGACAACACTTCCACCATCTGGCTCGCCGATGCAGTCCGATCAAACCACAAACACAGCAAATACTACAGACACAGCAAATGGCGCCAATGCCGAACAGGCGCCAAGCGGGCAGATTCTGCTCCCCGCCGAGCCGCGCGGCTTCGCCACCGATGACGCTGACGACGCCTCGTTCTGGACGACCGGCGCCCCACAAACCCCACAAACCCCACAAATGACAAGCACAAAAAACACCAACACGCCAAATACCTACCAACCCTATCAGCCCTATCAGCCTTCTCAGCCCTACGCGGGCTTTCCACCGTATCCCTCGTCGTGGGGCGGTGCGCCGGTTCTGGGATCGTATGGCTACGGCTACCCGCCGCAGGGCGTCAAGCGTGTCTCTGGGCCGATGATGCCCCCCACGCCCCCCAAAGCGGCGACGCCCACACGCCCGCTGCTTTCCCCGCGCCTGGATGCGCTTCGTCAGCAGGTGGCCGGGCGGCGTGGCTGGCGTATCGTGGCTGGCGCACTGGCTGCTGTGTTGCTGTTGATCTTGCTGGTAGGCATCTATGCCGTTGGCGTGGGCGTCGGCTCGCGCAGCGCAGGATCATCATCATCTACGACAGGGCCGATCACTACTGTCAACCAGAGCGGTTCCATGTCGGGCGCTGTGACCTCGCAATCCGCACAGGATTTGCAACAGGCTGTGGAGAATGTCATCAAGAAGACAGAGCCGTCGGTGGTGGAGATCACCAGCGTTGGCGGGAATGGTGAGGCGATTGGCTCAGGCGTGATCATCCGCAGCAACGGAACCATCGTCACGAACGATCATGTGGTGAGCGGCTACAGTAGTTTCACCGTCACACTGGCCGACGGCAAGCAGTATGGCGCGCAGATCGTCGGGCAGGACGCGCAGGATGATCTGGCTGTGATCAAGATCAACGCGACAAACCTGCCTGCGTTGCCGCTCGCAAACTCTAGCCAGACGACGGTGGGCGAGTTTACCGTCGCGCTGGGCAGCCCATTGGGCCTACAGGATACCTCGACGCTGGGCATTGTAAGCGCGCTGAATCGTAGTGAGAGCGAGGGCCAGGGCGGCGTGACGAGTGTGCTGACGGGCCTCGTGCAGACGAGCGCGCCGATCAATCCGGGCAACAGCGGGGGCGCGCTGGTGAACCTGCAAGGCCAGTTGATCGGCATCCCCACGCTTGGCGCTTCGAGTACGTCAACTGGGACAACCGTGACGGGCATCGGCTTTGCCATCCCCTCGAACCGTGTCGCCTATGTCGCGAACCAGTTGATCGAGTATGGCAAACTGCTCCATAGCGGCCAGGGTTTCCTGGGTGTCGCAGGGCAGGATGTCACGGCAAGCAGCAATGCGGCGCAGAGTGGCGTGATGGTGACGGGCTTCGCCAGCGACGCCAATGGCGTCAGCCCTGCGCAACAGGCAGGCATTCAGCAGGGCGATGTGATTACTGCGGTGAACGGGGTTGCGATCACCAGCCAGACCGATCTGGCGGGCGCCGTCTTCGAGCAGGCGCCGGGGACGCAGATCACGCTGACAGTTGTGCGCGGATCATCCCAGTTGACTATCAAGGTGACGCTGGGCGAGCGCCCGGTGAGTTGAGGCGCAACAAAGCAGGCGCGCCGCTAGCGGCGCGCCTGCCGATAGTCAACAACCTCCAGCCACTCCCACTCCCCACTAGGGATAGAGGCCGCGCAGTTGGGTTGCCTCCGCAACACGCCCAATGGCCAGCATATACGCCGCCGTCCTCATGTCACAGCGTTTGTCGTGGGCCAGCTTCGCCACCTCACTATACGCCTGTGTCATCACCTGATTGAGTTTCGTTCCTACTTCGCTGGGTGCCCAGAAATAATTCTGCAAGTCCTGCACCCACTCGAAGTAGCTCACGGTCACTCCGCCGGCGTTGGCTAGAATGTCGGGAATCACCCGCACGCCCCGCTTGAAGAGGATCTGATCCGCCTCAGGCGTCGTGGGCCCGTTGGCCGCTTCGGCTATCAGCCGCGCCTGTATCTTTGGCGCATTTTCGCTGGTCAGTTGGTTCTCGGTCGCAGCCGGAATCAGGATATCGCAGGGAACCTCGAGTACCCCCTCAATACTCACCTTCTCCGCATTCCCATAGCCAACCACTGTTCCATGTTCCTGCTTGTGGCGAAGCACGCGCGCGGGATCAAGCCCGTTCTTATCGTAGATACCACCCTGTGTATCGCTGACCGCTACGATGACGCATCCTTTGGCGTGGAAGAGACGCGCGGCAATTGCGCCAGCGTTCCCAAAGCCCTGTATCGCCACGCGGGCGCCTTTCAGCGGCAGCTTCATGTCGGCTGCTGCCATCTCGACCGTCGCCAACACGCCGGTCGCTGTCGCTTCCATCCGGCCTTCGCTTCCCCCGATGGCAAGTGGTTTGCCCGTCACGACCCCTGGAACTGTATAGCCCTGGTGCATGGAGTAGGTATCCATGATCCAGGCCATCACCTGGGGAGTTGTGTTGACATCGGGGGCCGGTATGTCGCTGTGTGGGCCGATGATGACCGCAATCTCCGTCGCATAGCGCCGTGTCATGCGCTCAAGCTCGGCTGCGCTCAGTTCTTTGGGATTGCAGATCACGCCCCCCTTCCCGCCGCCAAAGGGAATGTTGACGACCGCGCATTTCCAGGTCATCCACATCGCCAGCGCCTTCACCTCGTCCAGCGTGACATGCGCGTCATAGCGGATGCCGCCTTTGGCCGGGCCGCGATTGGTATTGTGCTGGACGCGATAGCCGGTGAACGTGCGGATGGCGCCGTTATCCATTCTCACTGGGAAGTGAACAATCAGTTCACGCTTCGGCTCACGCAAGATCGCCCGCAGGTCATCATTGAGCTTGAGACGGTCGGCAGCGGCGTCAAATTGCGCCTGCGCCATCTCCCAAGGATTTCGTTGTCCCCGTGTCTGCACTACGCTTTGCACTGCCACAAAAGCCTCCCTGCGTACCCAATGGTACGCTTCAACATGACATAGCCCACCATTGGGCTTACAGGCGCTCACAGGAGCGTGGCCAGTTCTGTTCAGTCCAGCGTGCCCTCACAGCGCACTCTCGTTTTCGCTTGCACTAGCACTATAGCACCAGAAAGAGAATGCCGCCAGGGGCGCCCTTCGCTTGACACTCCTGGCGAAAAACGTCCTTACCTGCTGCGCAATCGCTGACGATGGCGTACAATAGTAAAGAAGAAAAGCGCGTGAGAGTCCCCCAGCTAAAGCAAACGAGGGAAAAGTGATGGATACTGCCCAGGAGCAGAACCCCAACGCTATCAAAGAAGACGATGGGGCGAGCGATCAGACAACCACGACGCCTGGAACTGCGGCGGCGCGGCCAGCGCATGATGGCGAACAGGCGCCGCGCATGCTGGTCGTTGGCGACGACACCACTGGCGTTGCGGTTGGGGCAGTGTTGCGGATGGATGGCTATACCGTGCGGCTTGCCACCACCACCGCCGATGCGGATGCGCTCATGCACGAGGAGACTTTCGACATCATCCTGACCGATCTGCGGTTGAGCGACGCGCCTGAGGTGGATATGCTGACGCGCGCGCAGGAGCTGGCCCCCGGCGCCACTTTTATCGCGCTGACCGGCTACGCCACGCTTGAATCGGCGTTGCATGCCTTGCGCGCGGGCGCCTATGGCTATCTGGTGAAGCCGGTGGATCGCGACGAACTGCGCATCACGGTGGGTCGCGCGCTGGAGCGTCGCCGCCTGGAACGCGACCTGGCGGCGCGTGTGCGTGAGCTTGAAGAGGCTCACCGGCAGGTCACAAACTTCAATCGCAAGCTCCAGCGCCAGGTGGAACAAGCGACCGCCGATTTGCGCGAACGTGTCGCCGCGCTTGATGAGGCCAACCAGTTGTTGCAGCGCACGCAAGAGCAGCACGACCGTTTTGTGGCGATGGTGGCTCACGAGATGCGCGGCCCGCTTAACCCGATCATCAACTACGCCCAGCTTGCGCGTCGCTCGACCTCCACGCAGGAAAGTCGCGAACGGTATATGGACATCATTGTCGAACACGCTTTCCGTCTCAATCGTATGGTAGACGATCTGCAAACTGCGACGCGCCTGAGCACCGGCCAGTTTACCTTGAAACGCTCCCGACAGGATGTGGCGGCGCTGGTGGCCGAACTGGTGGAGCAATTCATTGCGTCAACCCATGACCACAAAGTGACCATAGACCGCCCGGACGAGGCAATCTATGCGCTGGTGGATCGTGACCGCATCAGCCAGGCTGTGCGCAATTTGCTGGATAACGCTGTCAAGTATTCATCACCGCCCGGCCCCATCGAGGTGAGGGTCTGGCGTGACGACGCCTATGCCCATATCAGCGTTGGCGATTATGGTGTGGGTATCCCTGAGGCGGAGCGAAAGCGTATCTTCGAGGCGTTCACGCGCCTGCAAGAGCGCAGCAGCGAGGTGTCGGGCAGCGGTCTGGGGCTGTATATCACCCGTGGCATCGTCGCGGCGCATGAGGGTATCCTCGATGTGAGTAACCGCAACGATGAACGCGCACAGGGCGCCATCTTTACCATTTCGCTTCCGCTGGCCGAGGATGAGGCGATCGAGCCATCGTCAGCCGCTTCGGTGGCGGATCAGCCGGGGTAATCGTCATAGCGCAGGCGACATCTCTCGACAACCGAGCCAGAGAGTTGAACCATGTGCGCAGTTTTCCGCCATTCACATGGCGCCTGGTATCTAAGTTGCGCGCCATGGCGCCAGCGTCGTTATTCTGTCTGGTCAGGAGTTTTTCACCATGCCTACTCCCCATGACGCCAAGCGCGTTGTCCATACAGCGCATGAAACCCGCGACACACGCAATGGACGCAATGGACGCAATGGCCACGGCGCGCACGAAGACGCCCGCGCGCCCCAGCCGCCTCGCGCCGAGCGCGCCACGCATGCGCCACGAGCACAACGCGAGACGCCTTCAGGAAGCCTTTCCGGGCTTGAGCGATTGGAGCGTTTGGCCGAACTGACGCGCGATGAGCAAACCAAAGAAGATGCTCAGACGGTTGCGTCGCTGCCATCTGTGGCGCAAGCGAACGGCGCGGGGGAAGGGCATGTTCTCATCGCGGACGACGAGCCTGAGATACGAGCGATGCTGCGTGATGTGCTCGAGTCTGAGGGGTACCGGATCAGCGAAGCCAGAAACGACACAGAGGTGATCGAGCAGGCCACCCGGCGCGATGGCCGCCCTGACCTGATCCTGCTAGACATCCGTATCCCCAACAAGGACGGCATCGCCATTCTGCAACAGTTGCTTTCCGCCGGGGTAGATACGCCTGTGGTGCTGATGACGCAGTACACCACCGCGACACTGGCGATCAAGGCGATGCAGATGGGCGCCGCCGACTATATCACCAAGCCGTTTAACATAGACGAAGTGCCGCTCACCATTGAGCGCATCCTGAACCACGAACGGCTCAAGCGGCAGGTCGAAGAAAAATTGCCTCCCACGGTGAAGATCGATCCGACCGAGCGCATCATCGGCTCCACGCCGGAGATGGTGGACATCTTCAAGCTGGTGGGGCGCGTTGCGCGTACCCCGGCGACCGTGCTGATCACCGGTGAGACCGGCACCGGAAAAGAACTGATGGCCGAGGCGATTCACAACGCCTCCGACCGACGCAACGGCCCACTGATCAAAGTGAACTGCGCCGCGCTGCCTGAGACACTGCTGGAAAGCGAACTCTTCGGCCATGAGAAGGGATCGTTCACTGGCGCGCTCAACCAGCATAAAGGCCGCTTCGAGATGGCGGATCACGGAACGATCTTCCTCGATGAGGTGGGCGAGATGACGCTTGGCACGCAGAAGAAGCTGCTGCGTGTGCTGCAAGAGCGCGAATTCGAGCGGGTCGGCGGGGTGGCGCCTGTCAAGGTGGATGTGCGCGTGTTGGCGGCGACCAACCGCAACCTGCTCGAAGAGTCGCAGGCGGGGCGCTTCCGCGAAGACCTCTATTTTCGCCTGAACGTGATCGAGATCGCGATGCCGCCGCTGCGTAAGCGAAAGGAAGACATTCCCGCGCTGGTCAACCACTTCCTCGATAAACATCGCTATAGCGCCGTTTCGCAGCCCGCGCGCATTACCCAGAAGGCGGTGGACAAGCTGATGACGTATGACTGGCCGGGCAACGTGCGCGAGCTTGAAAACACCATCCAGCGCGCAGTCGTGTTGGGCGGGGGTGGCCTTATCACACCCGACCATATTAGCTTCCAGGGCGAGATCAGCCGCACGGTGGTAGACGTGGAGGAGTTGGTACGCGCGGGCGCGCCGCTCGACGAGATCGTAGCGATGGCGCGCAAAGAGGCGATCCGTGTGGCGCTACGCTTGAACGAGGACGACCACACCCGCGCTGCGCAGCAGCTTGGCATGAACGCCGAGGCGTTTGAGGCGGCGCTGCTGGATATGGAGCTGGCGTCGCTGCGGGTGGAATAGCAGCGCCACGTAGTAATACCCAACGAGAAGAGATAACTGCGATGGACTTTTCCGAAGTGGTGCGCAAACGCCGGTCGATCCGCAAATATGGATCAGAGCCGGTTGACCAGGAGGCTCTTGATCGTATTCTCGATACCGGTACCCGTGGGCCGACAGCCGGATATTCGCAGGGCCAATCCTAATTATGCTGTTGCTGCTGGCGGCGGTCAATGAAGGTCTGGATGCTTGCCTGATCGGCGTACCATACGATGTTACACCGTGGCGGGAGATGCTTGGCATCCCGCAAGAAGTCATGCCGGTCGGAACCATGCTTATTGGTCATCGAGCGGCTGATAAGCAAAGACGAGACCTAAGTTCTCGGCGGCGTCCGCAGGAGAACTACATCCATCGAGAACGGTGGTCAAGCGTGGGGCCATTTATCCCCATGCCTAGAAGGCAGGGGCCTTCTGGCCCCGTTAGGTAAATGAGAACCTGAGGTGAAATCCTCAGGTTCTAGCGCTGGTTTGCCTCTTTACACCCGCTACAAGCCCGTTGGCTGCTGCGCGCTTGGGGTGGACGTGAGGTCGTCAGGGATGGGCGTGGGATACTGCGGATTGGGCATGAGCGTCGTCGGGTCGTCACCATGATACTCTCCCAGCGTTGAGGAATACGATCCACCTGGGAGATCGCTATCCGCAGGCAATGGCGTCCGCCCAGGAATCGGCGTATGGTACGGCTGGTAGGATTGATAGCCCTGATTGGATGGGGCGCTCTGATTGGGCGCTGCGTAACCAGTTGGCACTGGGCCGCCGCTGACGTACCCCGCCGCCATATTGCCCGCGTTTCCGCCGCTTCCACGCCTGATGCGCCCAATCAGGCCGCCAAGTGTTCCCATGATCAGCCCGATCACCGCGAGAATCACCCCACCATAGAACAAGCGGAGGATGTCAGCGATGAGACCTGGCCCGCGTCGGCCCGTCAGGCGAATGATGCGCGCCGCACGCAGGTCAATATAGGGCGCAAGCAAAATAATAATGACAGTTCCCAGACAGACTGCAATGAAGCCCGCCAACGCGCCAGCGAGTAACCCTGCCCCGACGCCGGAACTGAGCCTGCCCGTGCGGCGAGACGCGACCAAACCCGCCATGAACGTCAGAATGATCGCAATCACCGCGAAGCCAATCAGAAGCGTTTGCCCACCGCCGACGCCGCCAAGACGGCTCAATGTGACGAGCGCGATGACCGGTAGACTGAGGATGCCAAGAATTGCGCCGTAGAGAAATCCCTGGCGAGCCGCCGCGCCAGAGGTCACAGGCTGGATGATCGGTTGTTGCGCCATAACCATTCCTCCTTCTCCTCCTGAGAGAATGCCTCAGGATCATTTCCTTCCTATTATGCGCCTTTTAGCTTGGGAGCGGATAAGAACTTGGCGGCTCGTTCCACCATTGTTCCCATACCCCATCAGAAGAACTGCGCTCGATGGCGCGCGCTAGAGGCGCTGGGGGCGATAGTTCAGATGCGTTGGCGCGTTGTCTTTTGGCTTTCGGTGCGTTATGAATATAAAGATAGTGATGGCCGTCGCACAAGTTGTATGATTGCCATCATACGCATGGTCTGATGAGCGCCAAAGAGTAGTTTCCTCACATGGCTGACAACGACCATGCTGATCTGTTGTATTGAGGATACGCTGCTCAGGAATACCCTGGAATACCCTACACACCAGAAACGAGGCTCGTTCGTGCATACGTGTGATGTTGCAACGCTTTTTGCAGACATTGCAGACGACAGCGCCCTACGTGCGTTGCGCCCGCCTGCTCCGCCAACTACCAGCGCAGGAAGCGATTTCTCCCTCCCTGGCGACGCGCCTACCTACGCTCCGGATCGCCCGGCTGATGTGCGCCACATGGATATTGACGTGCGGCTCGACTTCGCCACGCAATCCATCACCGGCGATGTCGTCACCTGGTTCAGTGTGCTCTTCGAGGAGATCGGGACGGTCGCGCTCGACGCCGCCGAGCTTGAGATTACCGAGGTGACGCTGGTTGGCAAGAGCAAGCACGACGCGCCTGACAAGCACAGCAAACAAGTCAAGCACGAAACGCCGCTCACCTTCTGGCAAGAGGGCGAGAAACTGCGCATCCGGCTGGATCGCCCCTATCACTATGGTGAGGAGTTTGGTGTGCGTGTGCGCTATCATGCCACACCGCGCGCGGGTCTCACGTTCGTCGCCCCCACGAAGGGCGATCCCAATCTCGCGCCGCAGGCATGGACACAGGGCGAGACCGAGTACCACCACTACTGGCTGCCTACACATGATTTCCCCAACGACCGCGCCACCACTACCATGCGCGCCACAGTTCCGGCCAACATGATCACCGTCTCCAACGGGAAACTCGAGGAGACCATTGAGAACGACGACGGCACGAAAACCTACTGCTGGCGGCAGGACGTCGCCTTTCCGGCGTATCTCATCACGCTGGTCGTCGGCGAGTTCACCGAGCTGCGCGATACGGCGAAGAGCGGCGCGCGCGAGGTTCCACTGACTTATAATGTGCGCCCTGGCCGCGAGGAAGATGCGCAGGCGATGATGGGCAAAACTCCCGGCATGATCGCCTACTACACAGAGCAATTCGGCGTCGAGTATCCCTATGCGAAGTACGCGCAGACGGTGGCCGAAACCTTCCTGGGCGCGATGGAAAATGTCAGCGCGACAACGCACACCTATCGTCTGCTCGCCGACAAACGCGGGCGGCTCGATTGGAAGGCCGAGCCGGTGGTAGCGCACGAACTGGTACACCAGTGGTTTGGCGATCTGCTGGCCGTGCGCGATTGGTCGCATACCTGGCTGAAAGAGAGCTTCGCGACGTATTTCGAGGCCGACTGGATGCGCCATGAGTACGGCGAGGACGACTTCCGCGAGGAGCTACGAGGCAATCTAAGCGCCTACCTGGAAGCCGACGCGCACGGGCGACGCCCCATCGTCTACAACGTCTATCACAAGAACGCCGAAGAACTGTTCGATTGCCATAACTATCAAAAAGGTTCGCTCGTGCTGCATATGCTGCGCTATGTCGTGGGTGAGGCGCCGTTCTGGCGTGGCATCCAGCGGTATGCGCAGCGCAACCAGGGACGCGAGGTGATCACCGCCGACCTGGAGCGCGCGATGGAGGAGGCGACCGGACGCAGCCTTGCGCGCTTTTTCGAGCAATGGCTCTATAAAGCAGGGCATCCTGAGTTCAATGTGAATTATGCCTGGGATAGCGAACAGCGCCTCGCGAAGCTGACCGTCCGCCAGACGCAAGAGGTGAACGAACAGACGCCGCTCTTCGCGACGCCGGTAGATATTGCTTTCTTTGTCCCCGAAAGCGACACCGCCAGCCCGGATGAGCCTGATGCGCCGATGGAGGTGGTCGTCCGGCGGGTGATGATCGATCAGGCGGAGCAGACGTTGTATTTTCCGTTGGAGCGGCGGCCCTTTGGCGTGCGCTTCGACTACGGAGGCTGGCTGATCAAGACTCTGGATTTTGAGCGCTCCGCTGATCTCCTGCGCTATCAACTGCGGCGCGATCCCGACATCCGGGGGCGTATCGAGGCGGCTGAGGCGCTGGGCAAGCTGGCAGACCGGCAGAGCGTGGCGGCGCTCGAGTCGGCGTTGCTGGCCGAAAAGCATTGGGCGGCGCGCGCAGCGATTGCGCGTGCGCTTGGTGGCCAGAGAACCGAACGTGCGCTCACTGCGCTGATCAACGCGCTCGACCAACTTGATCCTGAGCGTGAGCCAAAAGCACGGCTGGCGATTGTCGAGGCGCTAGGTGAGTTCCAGGCGCAGGGCAGCGAGGCGCAGGCGACCCTGGCCGAACGCGCCGCCGCCGCGCTCAGCGCCATTCTGGAACATGGCGACCCCAGCTATCGTGTCTTTGCAGCCGCTGCGCGCTCGCTCGGCAAGACCCGCGCCTCCCGCGCGTTCGAACAGCTTACCGCGCTCACTGAAACACCATCCTGGACGGAGATCATCCGCAACGGCGTCTTTGCGGGCATGGGCGCGCTTGGCGATCCGCGTGTCATACCCATCCTGACGGATTGGACGACGAACATGGAGAAGCCAATGGATGCGCGCGCCGCCGCCGCACGCGGCCTGCTTGCCCTTGCGAACACCAAGCGCATTGACGCTCCCTCCGACCGCACGCGCGCCGTAGAGGCGCTGATCGCCGCGCTGGATGATCCGTGGATATGGACGCTGAGCGGCGCGATCCCTGCGCTGGGCGCCTGGGGCGACGCCCGCGCCATCCCCGCGCTGGAACGCCTCATCGCCAGCCATCCTGATGAGCGCGTTGTGCGTGGCGCGCGCCTGGCGATTCGCCAGATCAGGAAAAGCGACGCCTCAGCCGAGACACAGCGCCTGCGCGACGACATAGAGACGCTACGCGATGAGCATCGCCGGTTGCGGGATCGCGTGGAAGCGTTGGAGGTAGACCGCAACGGCCAGGGCAGGAATGGCGCGCATGCCATGAATGGCTCAGGTGGCGCGAACGGCGCGAACGGCGCGAACGGCATGGTTTCGACGCCCACCAGGAAGCGACGCGCACACGCTACCCATGCTGGCGACACCGCCAAGAGTTAACCGGGGATCAAAATCAGAGGTGGAGCGGACGGATGCTTCGGCCTGGCGTCTGCTCCATCATTTTTGCCGGTTGACCCCCCCTGGCGGGCGACCTGGTTGAGCGCTGCGATCAATTTCGTTGTTCCTTCTTCAAGCCGCTCGATGTCATAGAGATCAATCGTCTCCAACATCCCTTGCGTATTGGGTGGCTGGATGGCGCGTACCATCACGGGAATGATGGGCTTGCCAAGGCGCTGTGCGAGTTTTGTCTCGCGTTGCACCCATCTGGAATCAACGGCCGCAGGAGAAAGCGCCACAACCATCACATCGCAGACGCGGATGTCGTCTTGAAGCTGCCTGGCAAGCTCCTGATAGTTAGTGTGGACTTTCCCCTCATCCATCCACACACGACAGCCGACGCTCCGCAGGACAGGCACAAACCGCTCCAATCGCACGGTATCGGCGCGCGCATAGCTAACATATACGCTCACCTGACGGATATTCCGAGCTTCATCCATTACTTGCCGTTCCTCTCATTTCACCAGGCGCAACGATATGGTTACCGCTCAACATAACACTACTTGTAGCGCATCAAGGAATTTCTGTTCCAATGGAGTATGATGCGGAAAAGTTCAATTACACTATACCATTTGTACAGTGAATGTCAAGAGATGCTTAGAGTCTGTGAAAGACGTGATGTTGAAAGGTAGTAAGATGTGAGTATGACTACTCGCACCCCCTATCCCAATGACGTGAGCGATTGGGCAGCCCAGCGCAGCGATCCTGGACAGCCGCACGCTACCATCGACGCCAGAGAGTGACGCGCACGGGCGATGACGGCCACAAACACCGCAAAGGATCGAAAGCCCATGCGGCAGTAGATGTAGATACCCTTGAACACTTGGGCCACTTGCTGGCTGGTGGTCACGCCTGCCCACGCCCAGGATCGCCGACAAGTCGCTGCCTGAACCACCCACCACCTTGTTGGGCTTGCATTTTCTAGCCTTTACTTGTCTGCTGTTACACCAATACACCAATTCATCGGATCGATGTTGAGTCCCTAACAGGCTATTAGCGTAACAGTGTGTTCACTTACCTGTATGTTGGATAAGGCACTGAGATACCTCCTTGCTGAATATGTTCTCCACGTACCATGCCATTGGCTTTCCCAAACCATGAGGAACGCCAATCAGTCGCATAACAGTTGATCTGCATGCTGGCGCAGACCTTGCGGGTACGCCTCCGCTGGGGCCTATACTACTGAGTGATGACAGAGTAACAACAGAGTGAGGGCAAAACGTTCCCCTGTCACAACAGAGAAACCGAACGCACTGGAAGGCGAGCTGTAGATACATGAACGGAGTAATTGCTGCGCGTGCGCAGACCGGCACATCGCTAGGCTTTCATATCGTATTCGCGTCGTTGGGGGTAGGCCTCCCGCTCCTGTTGTGTATCGTCGAGGGGCTGGGGTTACGCACGCATGACCAAACGTGGTATCTGTTGGCGCGGCGCTGGGCGAAGGCGGCGGCTATCCTCTTTGTCATCGGCGCCGTCTCCGGCACGATTTTGTCATTTGAGTTCGGGTTGCTCTGGCCGCGCTTCATGGGCTTTGCCACTGGCGTGATCGGCCTGCCCTTCGCGCTCGAAGGCTTCATGTTCTTCCTCGAAGCGATCTTCCTGGGGCTGTATCTCTACGGCTGGGATCGCCTCACACCACTTGTCCACTGGCTGTGTTCCTTCCCATTAGTGATTGGCGGCGCAGGCTCAACCTGGTTCATTGTCACCGTCAACTCCTGGATGAACAGTCCGGCGGGCTTTACGCTCTCCAACGGCAAACCGGTGAATATAGACCCTATCGCCGCGATCTTCAACGTCAGCACGCCCTACGAGACAACGCATATGCTGCTCTCGTGCTACGAGGCGACCGGCTTTGGCGTCGCCGCCGTCTATGCCTTGCTGATACTGCGCGGCGGACTGAATGAGTATCTGCGGAAAGGATTACTCATCGCGCTGCTCGTTGGTTCCATCGCTGCGCCGCTCCAAATCTGGTCGGGCGACCTCAACGCCAAGAACGTCGCGCAGACGCAGCCCGCCAAGCTCGCCGCAATGGAGGCGCAGTTCCAGACGGAGCAAGGAGCGCCGGAGCATATCGGCGGCTGGCCCGATCCCAAAACCAAGAAGCTCTACTACTCCATAGACATCCCCCACCTGCTGGCCTGGCTGGCGTTCGGCAATCCCAACGCCACCGTGCGCGGACTCGATAGTTTCCCGCCGGACGATCAGCCACCTGTGCAGGTTATCCATTTGACGTTCGATACGATGGTAGGCATTGGCTTCTTCCTGGTTGGCGTTGTCCCGCTCTTTTGGGGGCAGTTCTTCTGGCGCAGACGCAAAGGCAAACGTGGCTTGCCCGAAAACAAGCTCACGCTGCTCGCGGTGATCGCCAGTGGGCCATTGGCGTTCCTTGCCATTGAGTGCGGATGGATTACCACCTGTATCGGTCGCCAGCCGTGGATCATCTACGGCATTATGAAGGTGCAGGACGCCGTCACGAATGCGCCTGGGCTTGGCCTCTTCTTCGGTGGCTTCACCAGCATCTACATCCTGCTCTCCATCACCACCATTATTCTGCTGACTCGCATGGCGCGCCAGGGGGTGGAACGGGATGAACGCGCGGTGAGACGCGCCCGACCACGGGCTGCCTGACTGAGGCAGGAGGGATCGTGCGATGTCAAGTGAACTCCTTGCGTATCTGGCTGCGGCGCTCGCCTGGATCGCCCTGATAGCCTATGCGGTGCTGGGCGGCGCCGACTTTGGCGGTGGCATTTGGGATTTGTTGGCAAGCGGGCCACGGCGTGAGCGCCAGCGCCAGGCGATTGCCAGCGCCATCGGCCCCGTTTGGGAAGCCAACAACGTCTGGATCATCTTCGTCATTGTCGTCACGTGGACAGCGTTTCCCTATGTGTACTCGACTGTCTCGACGGCGTTGTTTGTCCCGATCTCCCTAGCGGTGGTTGGGATGGTATTGCGGGGAGCAGCGTTTGGCTTTCGCGCGCATATTCCGGCCTCGGTGAGCATTGGCCGCGCCTGGGGACTGGTCTTCAGCGCGACGAGCGTCATTACGCCGTTCTTTTTGGGGACAGTGGCGGGCGCGCTAAGCAGTGGAAACATCCATTTCCATAACGGGCAGGTGATCGCCAATTTCTGGACGACCTGGACGACTCCCTTCGCGTTGACCTGTGGCGCTTTTGCGCTGGGGCTGTGCTCCGTGCTGGCTGCTACCTATCTCACGGTGGAGGCGCAAACCGCCAATGATACCGCGCTCGTTCGCGACTTTCGCATCCGGGCGATCATCTCTGGCGCGGTCACGGCAGCAATTGGCGCGCTGGCGGCGTTGCTGGCCGCGCTTCAAGCGCCGATCCTCTGGGCTGGGCTGATCGGCAAGGCGCTTCCCCTCTCGCTGGGCGCGGTGCTCATTGGGCTAGCGACGGCCGGCTCGCTGATTCTAGGCATGTATCGCACGGCGCGGCTGCTGGTGGTAGGCGAGGCGGTCTGCATTCTGGCGGCCTGGGCGGTTGGCCTGGCTCCGTATCTTGTCGTTCCTGACCTGACGATCACCAACGCCGCGACCTCGCCTATTACGCTGGCATACTTGTTAGGATCATCGGTCGTGGGGTTAGCGATCATCCTGCCCTCTCTGCTCTTCCTGCTTTCGGTCTTCAAGGGCAATAACCCGATGGCGGCCAATGAGATCAGTGAGTTCTACGAGACCGGTGAAGAAACGGAGAGCGAGCGTGCTCAGTCGGAGCCGGTGAAGGCGAAGCAGGCGGGCCGACTAAACGATGCTGGCGCTCTGGATACGGGTACGCCGCACGATCCGCATGATCCGCATGATCCGCATGATACAGACGAGCGCCCTGCTCGTTCTATAAATGGTGTCGGCTCCTCTCTGCGGCAGCCTTCACACGCCACGGCGTTGGCGGATGTGAGCGTGCCAGCGGAGCAAACCGGCCTCGACAAAGCCTATACGGCAGTGGAGCAGTGGTTGGAGCCGCCTGCGCGTCGCATGGGTGTGATGATTGGCCTGGCGGTCGCCTATCAGGTCGGGCGCACGCTCTGGCAGCGCGCCCGGCGAGTAATGCTGCGTCGGCGTGTGCGACAGAAAATCGCGCGATGAAGCAGTGAATAAGGAGTAGTTGCAAGATGGATCGGCGACGGCACGCTGGCGCGACAGCGCATATGAAGAACGCTGAGAGCGCTGAGAGCGCCAGTCGCACCAGGGGCGCAGGTGTGTCGGCTCGCATATCATGCCGCAAGTGGGCGCGTCGTCGCCACAGCGAAGATGTTCGGCGCGAACGTCGCCAGCGCTGGCGCAGTCGTGGCCAAACGCTCATCTTCTTCGCCCTCAGCGTCACCGTGCTGGTCGCCATTCTTGGCCTGGCGGTAGACACCATCCGCATCTACGACCTCTACGCCCGCATGCAGCGCGCCGCCGAGGCAGGGGCGCTGGCCGCTGTCCTCTACATGCCCAACAACTACACGACGCCTCTCGCCGTTCCCCCGGCTGATACCGCCGTCTGCCGGGCGCTGCAAGAAACGATCAAAGACGGTTTCGGCCAGCCCTGCGGACAAGACCTGAGCGGATACTGTCCCGCCAACCCGGCGAGCATTGAGGTGGCAGTTTGTCCGGTGGCGGGCAAGCCACATGATCTTGTCGTCTACATCACCGAGACGAGCGATGTCATCTTTCTCAGCGCCGTCAACGTTGGCCCCGTCACCGTCACGGTAAAGGCGCAGGCCGAGTATCTGCCGCCGATCATGATTGGGGAGGATGCCAGCGCAGCGGGCGCGGGCTACTTCGGCGGCTACGGCGATTGCGTGCCGCTCGGTAAAAATCCTATCACCTGCCCAAACGTGAACAACGCGCCGCAAGCCTTCCTGGCGAACATCAACGGCCCAGCGGAACTCAAAGAGCAGGGCGATCCCTATGTCTACTGCGAGGAAGGGATAGCGCATAACCCGCCGACGATTGATCCCAGTCCGCCTGGGCCATACACGACGTATAACGGTCTCGTGACCAACCACTCGCAGTACACGACTGATTACAACACCATCCTCAATCAGCACTGCGGCGCGCATAACACCGATCAGCAGCCAATAGGCTTCTCCGGCCCGGCGACCGGCTTCGTTGGCTCGTCGCACCCTGGCGGCTATACCTATCTGGTGAACGTCACTCAGGCGAACGCCACGCTATGGGTGTACAACGCTCCCTACATCCCCACCAACGGCTCCGCGCCGACGCCCTGCTACGGCCCGCAAACTATTGATGGCTTCGCTTGGTATCAAAGCGGTACGGGTGGGTCTTGTACGCAGGGGTACTACACATCGTATGGCGGAGTCGCCTATGCGAACAGCTTCACGGCGGCGCGCTACTACTTCACCACCACCTACACACTCTATACCGTCCCCAACGTGACCACGCTCACGGCGGGAACGCAGGTTGCCTCGCTTGTCGCGAATCCCTACGACGGCGTGACGGCTGATCTCACCGCGAAGGGGTGCGCCGCCGGACAGGTCTACGATCCCCAAGGCGGCGACTGTGCCACGGCTCCAACCTCGCAGTTCGGCTGGACGCAGCTTGTCACCGGCCTCGCAGTAGGACAATACCGGCTGGAGGTGGAGGCGACCAGCCTGACCGCCCCCACAAACTTCGCGCTGGGCTGGGGCGAGCATAACTATGGACTGAAGCTCTGCCCTGCGCAGACCACCTCGCCCGCTGGTGTACCCTCGTGCGACAGCAACGGCGCCCCCGGCCAGATCGGCGCGCTCAACGCGGCGGATATCACGCTCTACTTTCCACAATCCTCTGCCGTGACGGGCTTCCCGCTGGCCGTCATCCCCACAGAATACGCTGGGCGCACAATCCAATACAGCCTGTTCGATCCAGGCGATCCTGTCAATGGCAACCCTTCCAAACCCAACAGCACAGCGTTTTATGTGGAACCGCCCACCAACGGACAGCCCACCAGTTGCAGCGTGAACGCCGCTACGCTTGGCTACACCTTCAATCCTCCTCCCTCCTGGGAGACGAGTCGCATCATGCCGATGACGACATTTGGACTGGCCAACCCAAATACCGCATTTGTCACCTCACTCAATGGTGACAATGCCTTCAACGGCCTCTGGGCCACAGGCACAATCACTCTGCCCTCCAACTACGTGCAGGGGCAGTGGACGCTCTGTGGCTACGAGCAGGCGGCCAACGCGCAAGATACCCTTGCCATCGCCATCGCGCCGCTGGGCCAAAGTGTGGTGTATCTGGTCTGAGTCCTCTCTCGGCAAGATGGTACGCAAAAATGCTGTTTTGTCGTGCGACAGCGGTGGCGCCCTCCATGCAGGAGATACCCGCGGCATGCTTGCAATGACTGTCGCTGATCACTGACCGATTCAAGTCTATCTTGCAGGCGGCGGCGCTGGCCATTCCGGCTCCCCTGAGTTGGGGGATTGATCGGCGCTGCATCCGGTGTGGCGTTCCTGCTCAGTCGCGCCAGTTCACGCACCCGCCAGCCTCGTCCCGCTTCACGGCCTCAACCGCCCGCCAATCCGGCCAATCGCGCCACCGCTTCGAGCCGCTGTTTCGCCTGCGCTGGGTCGCCCTGTGGCAGGCTGATCAACGGCTCGTCCACGCCAAGCTCGCGCCAGTCGCGTAGGCGCTCTACCACCTCTTCGGGCGTTCCGATGATGGCGGTTGCATCCAGCAGTCGGTCGTTCACGGCGGCAAGCGCAGCCGCCTGACCAGACTCCCAACCCTTCTTGACGGCAGCCACCTCGTCGGCGTAGCCGTGGTTGGCCAACATCTCGGCGTAGAAGGTTCCCATCCTGCCAATATAAAACGCGATGGGGCCGCGCGCGCGCATCCTGGCCTTCGCACGCTCCTCCTCGGTCGTCACAATATCGGTCACGATATACGGCGCGATGGCGACGCTGCCCGCCGGTCTGCCTGCCTTCGCCGAGCCTGCGTCAAGCTGCGCGCGTAGATCGGGGAAGTCGTGTGAGGGCCAGTAGGTCGGCAGAATGCCGTCGGCGATCTCACCCGTTTGCTCGATGCTTTTGGGAGTGAGCGCCGCGATATAGATGGGGATGTGTGTGCGCGGCGGATGGAAGCGCAACGTAAAGCCCCGGTTGAGGTGAAACACCTCGCCCTCGTAGACCAGCGGCTCACGACGCATGATCATATTGATGATCGTCGCATACTCGCGAATGCGCCGCAGCGGCTTGTTGAAGGGTACACCATGCCAGTGTTCGACCACCTGTGCGCCAGATGACCCCAATCCAAGCAGCATCCGCCCGCCTGAGCGTTCGTCCAGCGTGGCGGTGGCGCTTGCGATCACCGCAGGCGAACGCGAGAAGACGTTGGCGATGCCTGCGCCCAGCTTGATCCGGTTAGTGACGCGCACAAGATCGGCAAGCGAGGTAAAGAGTTCATAGCCCCATGCCTCGCCCAGCCAGACCGAGCTATAGCCCAACTGATCGGCGTGGCTCACAAGATCGAGGATGGCGTTCCATTCGCCGGGGAAGACGGGGCTATCGGCGATCAGCCCAATCGCCAGCGGCGCGCTACGCTCCGGGCGGCTGGCGGCTGACGTGGCCTGTGTGCTGGTCTGTGGCTGCGCCTGTTGTGCGCCGCCGTCGGCGGCTGTGGCCGTTGGCTCGCTCATGGGGAATGGCTCCTTATCATCAATCATCATCGGCCCTGTGGCAGGTCGTAAACGTATACAAGTGATCGCGTCCACAGCGTAGCAGGCAAGGCGACTGCGCGTCAATAGTCGTGTGAGATCATATGCGGCGCTTGACTTTTGATGGTTGCTCGTGTATACTTTGCGTAGGCTTGATTCTTTCAGGAGAGATAACCTTTACCTATCCCATGCTCAAAAACCACCTAACGTTCCCAACCCACGAGGTCTAAGGCCAGGGAAACGTCTTCCTCGCCCCAACACCCTCGTCCCCTGGCGTGTCTGCGGTGCGCGCTTGCCTTGGCGCCGATCACACTCTCTGCTTCTGTGCTTTTCCGCGCCTTGCTTTGCCGCCAGACATCCTCTTTTCTGGCGCTGCCAGTGTCCACTTTGCGAAAGCGCGCCTGCCTGTTGGGAACCCCTCCATTGTGCGCATGTGTCCCCCTCTAGACATGCCGTGTACTGGGTGAAATTCGTCTCCGTGAAAGGATCGTCCGTCCGTGTTGGCTGTATTTCGTGCGCTTTCCCTCCGCTCGTTTGCCCTGCTGTGGAGTGGGCAAACCATCTCAAGCTTCGGCGATAGCCTCTTTACCATCGCGCTGGCCTGGTGGGTGCTCCAGAAAACCGGCTCGGCGACGGCGATGGGCATTGTCCTGGTCTGCTCCACGCTGCCCATGCTTGCGTTCCTCTTGATTGGCGGCGTCGCGGTTGACCGATTGCCGCGCCTGCGCCTGATGCTCGGCTCCGACCTGCTCGGTGGAATCGTCGTGCTGGTGATTGCGCTGCTGGCGTATCAGCAAACGTTGGCCCTGTGGGAGGTCTTTGTGATGAGCGCGCTGTTTGGCGTCGCCCAGGCGTTCTTCTATCCCGCCTATGCCGCCATCATCCCCGATCTTGTTCCGCTGGAGACGCTGCCAAGCGCCAACTCGTTGCGTAGCGTCAGCCTGCAAGTCGCGCAGATCGTCGGCCCAGGCGTCGCCGCTCTGATCATCACCTTTGGCGGCGTATCGCTAGCCTTCGCGTTGGACGGCCTCTCGTTTCTCATCTCGGCGGCCTGCCTTATGGCGATCTCCCAGGCTCCGACGCAAAAGCCGCAGCTTGCCGAAGCGCAGGAAGCGCAGGAAGCGCAGGAAGCGCAGGAAGAACAAGAGGGAAGTGTGTTGCGTGATGTGCGCGAGGGTATCGGCGTCGTGCTGGCCTCGCCCTGGCTCTGGCTCACACTGGTGATCGCCTGTGTCAGCACGATCTTCCTCAGCGGCCCGGATGAAGCGGTGACGCCGTTGCTCGTGAAGCAGCGTTTTGGCGCACAGGTGGGCGTGTATGCGCTGTTTACCACGCTGCTGGCGCTTGGTTCAATTCTTGCGGCGCTCTGGCTGGGTCGCTTCAAGCGGCTGCGGCGGCGCGGTTGGCTGACCTATGGCGCCTGGATGACGCTTGGCCTGATGCTGATGGTGACTGGCCTTCCCATCCCGCTTGCGGCAGTCAGCGTAGCGTTTTTCATTCAGGGCGTGGCGCTGACGACGCTTGGGCTGGCGTGGGTGAATAGCCTGCAAGAGTTTGTTCCGGCGAACCAGCTTGGCCGTGTGAACAGCATCGATCTGCTGGTATCATCTGGGCTGACGCCGGTTGGTTACGCGCTGGCGGGCGTCGCGGCGGATCACTTCGGCGCGCCGCTTGTCTTCATCGTTGGCGGAGCCACCGGCGCCGTCGTCATCGCGCTGGGGCTGTTGCACCCTGCGATTCGCGCGGTGGACTGAGGCAATTGCGGGAGGGTGGTGTAAAAGATACATGTGATACACTTTCGCGTCGCTATGGCGTATACTGTGCAAAACACACGTAGGATACAGGGCAGGGTGAAAGCGAGGGCAGACGTGGCGACATTGCCAAAGCCACAGGAGGCGCAGGAGCAGCAGGAACAGCCAGGCGAGAGTGATGCCCCTATCATCGTTCGCCGCGCCACCGAGCATGACCGCGTGGCGGCGCTAGGGCTGATCGCGCCTTCAGCTTCACGCGGGCGTGCCAGTCTGGCGCTGTTGCGGGCAGGTCAGGGCATGCTCTGGGTTGCCGTGGAAGAGACCGATGGCCAGCCAAAACAGACCAAAGCGAGCGAGTCGGCAGCGCCGCAGGAGAAGCTGGTGGGACTGTTGCTGGCGACCGCGCAGATTGATCCGGCGACCGAAGAGCTTGTTGGCTATATCCATGAATTGCTCGTTCATCCGGCCTATCGGCGGCGTGGCGTGGCGATGAGCCTGCTCGACGCCGCCGAGCGCACGCTGCTGGTCGAGGGCGAGTTCTCGCTGGTCTATGTCGTCACCTCGTTTGAGAACGACGCCGCTGTGCGCCTGTATCGCAGTCGGGGATATAGTCTCTCACAGGCGCGTTTCGTGCGACGGCGTGACGCCCAGACACGCGCTGTTCCGCCCGACGCCGATGATGAATCCGAATCCCATGTACCCTGACTTTCTGGGATATTTCTGGAGATACCTGAACGTTGAGGAGGAGTCAGCGCATGATGCCAGACCACCCCACCGAATCGCGCGACGACTCCAAGCCGTCCGCTCAATCGCCGAATAGCTCCGCGAATACCTCTGGTTCGCTCTCGTTTGACCGCGTTGCGCATATCTACGACGAGACGCGCGGCTACCCGCCCAATGTCGCCAACGAGATTGCGCGCGGGCTGACAGAGGTTGGCCCGTTTCCGCCGAATAGCTCCGTCTTGGAGATCGGCATTGGCACCGGCCGTATCGCGCTTCCGCTGCTTGAACTTGGCGTCAATATGACGGGAGTGGACATCTCGCCGCAGATGATCGCCCGCCTGCGCGAGAAGTACGAGCAGCGACTGGAAAACACTCCGTCCGCAGACGTGCATCGCTGGGGACTCTTGCGCGTGGAGCTTGCCGATATGACGGCGCTCCCCTTTGGGGATGGTGTGTTCGATGGCGCGCTGGCAGTGCATGTGCTGCACCTGGTTCCGGCATGGAAACGGGCGCTCGATGAGGCGATGCGAGTCATCGAGCCGGGCGGCGCATTGCTGATCGGCCAGGATGTCACCCACGGCAGCGCCATTGATCAACAGACACAGGATGAGTGGGTGAAGATCATCAGGCGTCTGGGGTTCGATCCCACCCGCCCCGGCGCAACCGGCTATAGCGCCATCATCGCGGAGGCGCGCGCGCGTGGCCTACAGGTGGAAGAACGCGCCATCACTACCTGGCAGAGCCGGATGACGCCGCGCCAGGCGTTCGAGTCAATCAGGCAGCGCGAGTGGTCGCGCACCTGGGGCGCGCCCGACGACCTCTTCGCCGAATCCCTGCGCGAACTGAGCGCCTGGATGGAGAAGCGATACGCAGGCGAACTCGATACGCCACAGCAAGGCATGCACTCGTTCAAGGTCGCGCGCATCGCTAAAGCACAGTAGCGATCATCACAAGATCACCAAGATCACAAGGAGAATCATATGGCAACGAAGACCTGCACGCATCTCGTCAAATCCGCGACGTGACGCCAAGCGCCAACGGCTGCGAGGAATGGCTCAAAACCGGTGACACCTGGGTGCATCTGCGCGAATGCCTGATCTGTGGGCATGTTGGCTGCTGCGGTTCCTCGAAGAACAAGCACGCCACCGCCCACTACCACGCGACCGGGCATCCCATTATGAAGTCATTTCAGCCAGGGGAAACCTGGCGCTGGCGCTATGTTGACGAGATGATGGTCTGACCCATCTTCTCAGGCTTTGCCGTGGCGGACGGCAACGATCTGCGCCATGATGGCCAGCGCGATCTCTTCGGGCGGCCCCGCGCCAATATCCAGCCCGATGGGGCCGTGGATGCGCGCGATCTGCTCCTCGGTGATCCCGTTGGCGCGCAGACGTTCGTCGCGTTTAGCGCGGGTGCCACGGCTGCCAATTGCCCCTACGTAGCCAACGTCCGGCGCGTTGAGAGCCACCGTCAGCGCGGGCACATCAAACTTGTCGTCGTGGGTCAGCACGGCGATGGCAGTGGCGCTGTTGAGCGGGAGCCTGCCAAGCGCCTCGTCCGGCCAGGAGACGATGATCTCATCCGCGTCGGGCAGCCGTTCGCGGGT
>JAJPIU010000057.1 GCA_021324535.1 Pseudomonadota bacterium | reverse complement strand
GTCGCACGCAGTTTGCCGTACTCTTCGATGTCGTGGTGAATCCGCTGGATGCCCTCTAACCCCTCGACAAGCCGCTCCAGGTGGGGGCGGTCAACCACTGGCAGAAACTGGCGCACGACGCCACTGGGGTCTGCCACCAGCCCATCATCCACGCGCAGCCCAAGCATACGATGCAGCACATCGTAGAGCGCGTCGTAGCGGCGCTGCCAGTCGGCTCCCTCAATATTGAGCAGGCGGCGCGCCACCAGACGGTTGTAGTCCTCGCTCTGTGTGGCGTTGAAGATCGCGCCGCCAGTGTTGGCGAATGTCTCGTTGCGCGCGCGGAACTCCTGCAATTGCAGGGGAACCTGGCCCTGTGGCGTCAATTCCAGAAAGGTAATCTGTTCGAGCGTGGTGGGCAGGGCGTAGTACCAGGGGTGAGCGGCGTGGGGCGTGGCGGCTGCGGCAGAGCCATAGACCCAGCGGCCCTCGCCCTCGTGTTCCACCTCCACCGCGCAATAGCCCACTGTGCGCTGGCGACGCCAGCCTTTGTCTGGCCGCTCAATGCCATGCGGATCGAAAAACAGAATCGTGTTGCTCAGGGTGCGCTTGCTCGTGCGACCACCCTCACGCGCGGCGGCGTTGAATTGCTTGTTGGGCGCGGGGAAGAGCGCCCAGTCAATCGCATCGAGGATCAGCGATTTGCCGGAGCCGTTCTCGCCAATGATCGCCAGCATATCGCCCACGATGTCGAGCGTGGCGTTTTCGTGGCCGTGCCAGTTGATCAGGCGCAGGCGGCGTATCCACGCACGGCCAGGCTGGCGCGCCCAGCGTGTGTTTGCCTCGCCTGACATGCGCGCCAGGGAACGCGCGTCAGCCATCTGCAAAGGGGAGGTCATACAGCGTCCTCCGTTCCGGCGTCTTCATCCGGTGTGTTGAGTTCGTCATAGGCGACCAGGCCAGCCGGTGGCAGGAAGCGATCAATCAGATCGGTGAACTCATACACGCCGCTGAAGTCGCGCTCATCCAGCTTGTAGCGTTCTTCGGGACGCTGGCGGTCGTCTGCGCCGATGCGTCGCAGCAGGCGATGGCGCTCGAACGCAGCGAAGGCTTGATAGAAGGCGCGCTGGTTGGCGCGCACTCGTTGTGCGGCGCCCAAGCGTTGGGGCTGGGTCACGGCTGCTTTGCGTGGCTTCGTTGCGGTTGCGCCCGTTGCGCCTGAGGCTCCGCGTTTGCGTCCGCGCGCGGCGGCTACTTCAAGTTCTTCATCGTCTTCGTCTGTGGCCTCGCCGTCGCCCTGGGTGGCCAGCGCCTCATTGATCACGCCTTCATCAAAGCTGAGCCAAGGTGAGAGCCGCTGTCCCTCCTCGGCGACATAGCGAAACACCTCGGAGAAGCGGAAGGTGTTGGCCGATTCGCCAGCTTCCAGCAGCCGCACGCTGCGATAGGCGCGGATCAGACAGGCGTAGGCGGTCTGCTTGCGTGCGGTCAACTCGAAGACATCGGCAAGGCAGGTCTCGCGCTGGCGGGGCGGCGTCGGCCAGTAAGCGCGCGCCCAGCGACCCAGGCGAAGCTCCAGCCGCGCGCCAAGCTCATCCTCAAAGAAACGCTGCTCTTCGGGGAAGTGTTTCGTGAGCCAGATAAACTCATCAGACGATTCATCCTGCATCAGCGCGCTTTGCTCTATCAACAGGCGACGCACACGCCGCGCCATCTCTTGCTCACGTTGCCCGGTGTATGTCGGCATAGCGCCTGTCCTCCTGAGTGATGAACCTCTCATCAACTCATTTCAACTCATTCTCGAAGCTGGCGTCGGTATCCTATGGTTTTCTCAACAGGAAGTATCCGGCGCTTGGGAAGTGACTCATAGAAATGATTCACCGATCAGCATAGCATAGCGGCGCGAATGATCAGCGCACAGAGGAGTGAAAGCGCCCAAAGGTACCACACGTACCACATGTCGAGCCACGATCCACTCATGAGCGCAGGAAAACGTTGCGTTGATCAGAAAGCCTGTAGTCTGCGATAATATAATGTCGGGCGACAAATGCGACGAGATTACAGACGTCATTCCCGCTGCCAGCATTTGTTGGCGCAGGGATTGCTTGTGTAGAAATGAGGGAAAATAAAAAAGGAGGCGTTACTCTCTATGCGTATCGCACAAATCGCTCCCCTGTTTCTGTCAATCCCACCGAAGAGCTATGGTGGGACAGAGCGTGTTATCGCGAATCTGATCACCGGATTGACACGATGCGGCCATGAGGTCACACTGTTCGCCAGCGGCGATTCTCAGACGAGCGCGCGATTGGTACCGCAGGTTCCACAGGCGCTTGGCTTCGATCCCAACATTGATGTACAGGCATACCATCTCGCAGAGTTGCGCGAGGTGTATCGCCGGGCGAGTGACTTTGATATTATTCACTCTCATCTCGACTATCTCACCCTGCCATTCGCGCAGCATTCGGCCACACCTACTGTGTTGACCCTCCATGGGCGGCTGGATCGCCCGGAATACCAGCGTGTCTTCCAGGAGTATCCCAAGGCAAACCTGATCTCGATTAGCGACGCCCAACGCGCCCCGTTGTCGAATGTGCGCTGGGTAGCAACAGTGCATCATGGCATTGACGTTCAGAGCTTTCCGTTCTCGCCGACACCCGGAAACTACCTTGCCTTTGTCGGGCGCATCTCGCCCGAAAAGGGGCCTGAGCAGGCTATTGCCATCGCGAAGATGGCCGGGATTCCGTTGAAGATCGCGGCGAAGGTGGATCACAAAGACAAAGACTATTTCGAGGCGCGGGTACGTCCGCTGCTGGATCACCCATTGATTGAGTATCTTGGCGTGCTCGATGAAGATGAGAAGCGCAAGCTGATGTGCGGCGCACTGGCGCTGCTGGCGCCCATCCACTGGCCCGAGCCGTTCGGCATGGTTTTCATCGAGTCGCTCGCCTGCGGCGCCCCTGTGCTGACATGCCCATATGGCTCCGCGCCGGAACTGCTGAAAGATGGCGTGACGGGCTACATGCGCGAGACGACCGAAGAATTGGCGGAAGCCGCGCGGCAGGTGGATAGGCTCTCACGGGCGCGGTGTCGGGCGTATGTGGCGGAGCGATGGAATCTGGATCGCATGGCGCGCGACTATGAAGACGCTTACCGACGGGTCTGCGCGCAAACGTATGGCCGCTCACAGGCGACCGTGGTGGAGCGCGAACATGCAGGCTCGTTGGCGCCGCTGACCCTCCACGCCGCTTCGCTGGCGCCATTAGCCCAGGCGCATAAGCGCGATCTGGTCGAGCGGGCGAAGTTATCGCAGGGAGCTTTGTTGACCGATACATCTGAATTGGTCATGCCGCCGGAGCCACAGGAAACGTCTCTCTCATGAGAGAGCCTGATCTTTGCCAGTTCGCGCGCCAGCGTCTCCAGGTTGGGTAGGGTATGCGTCGGCAGGAAGTCATCCATGCCAGTATGATATACTGTGCCGAAAAGGGGATGGAATGACACTGCCGCCGCTACGACTGGATGGTACACTTCCTCCAGGCGCATATGTCGCTGATCTATCTGAGGTGTTTGCCGCTTTCCCTGCAAGAACGGCGAAGCGACGTGACCTCAATCAAGCGTTGGCGTTTTGTGTGGCAGCCATCAAACGATCTGGCTTAGCCGACGAAATTGTGCTAGATGGCAGCTACATAACGAGAAAGCCCAACCCTTCTGATGTTGATATGGCTGTCTTGACACCTGGTATCTATCAGAAAGCTGGCAAACAGATGTATGCTGCTGAGGGGATAGATTTGCAGCTTCTCGACATACAATTCGCGCATGATCAGGCGGACTTCCAGCAGTGGCAAGCGTTCTTCTCTTTGACACGTACTCGGCAGCCAAAAGGGATCATCTTGCTGATCTTTTGAGGTGGAGGATACCAGATGAAAACCACACAGCCACCTATTACAAGCGATGAAGAGCTGGCGGGCTATCGTGCAGGCGCCGAACGATTGCGTGTTATGATCGAGCGGCACGAAAATGACTTACTTGCTGAGCGCCAGAAATCGCCATTAGATGCACACCGTCTTGATCAGATTCGCTACCAACTCCATCACTTGTATGGGTACTATTTGGGCATCGAACGCGCAATCGAGGAGTATTTGCACCATCCACAAAGCGCATGAGTAACCCCTATCCGCGCGGCTGTATCTCCTGGATCAAGTGAGCATGCGCGGCGCGTTCGGGGCGGCGCCAATCTACCCGCGCCAGCTCGCGCGCCAGCATTTCCAGGTTGGCCAGGTTGCGCACGGGCAGGAAGTCGTCTACGCTGGGCAGGAGCGCCTGCGCACCATAGGTCAGCGGCTCGTACTGCGGCGCACCCAACAGCGGATTCAGCCAGATGAAGCGATACGAGTTGCGTTGCAGCCGCGCCGCCTCTTCGCACAACACCTCAGGATCGCCGCGATCCCATCCATCGGTGATCAACAGAACCACCGCGCCGTGGCTCAGTACGCGCCTGCTCCAGCGATAGTTGAACACACGCAGCGCCTCGCCAGTGCGGGTGCCACCGCCCCAGTCCTTCACCGTTACGCTGACCTCGCGTAGCGCCGTCTCCACATCCTTATGATGAATCGCGCGGGTGATGCGTGTCAGGCGGGTACTGAAGACAAACGACTCGACATGGCCCAATCCGTGCGAGAGCGTGTGCGTGAAGTGCAGCAGCAGCCGCGAGTAGCGTTCCATGCTGCCGCTGATGTCGCAGATCAGCGTGATCGGGCGAGGCTTCACTTTGTGGACGTGCGTGGGATAGAGCAACTGCTCGCCCTCGTAGCGCAGGTTGGCGCGGAAGGCGCGGCGGGGATCGAAGTCGCCGTTGTGGCCGGGCGTGCGCCTCCGCGAGACGCGCGTCCCCAGCGACCAGCGCAGCCGCTCCATCATCTGCCGCGCCTGGGCGATCTCCTGGCCGGTCATCTCGGCGAAGTCCTTCTGGCGCAGCACCTCCTGATCGCTCTGCGTCGGCGTCAGGATGATTAGCTTGTCATCGAGCTTGGGCTTCTCGCTATCGGGTGTCTGGGTATCTTCGTCGGGCGTTGACTCCAATGGCGGCAGGAACTGCGTCTTCTTCTGGCGGCGCGTCTCGCCGAGCGATTTCAGGTCGAGCGTCGTCCAGGCGTCCGAGGGGGCATGCCAGAACCGCGAGAAGGCTTGATCGAAGAGCGGCAGGTCGCGCTGGTGGGTGACGATCAACGCGCGCATGGCGTCGTACACATCTTGCTTGCGGCCCAGGTCAACCCATTCGAGGGCGCGCGCCACGTCAATCATACGATTCGGCGAGACATCCATGCCCAATCCCTTGCAGAGCCGCCCAAACAGCAGGATGTTGTGCAGCAACCGCCCGCCGCCAGTGTAAGGCGTATCGCCTGGCCCCAGGTAGCGCGATGTTCGTTCGCGTGCGCCGTTCGCACTGTTTGGCATGAAACACCTCACATCTCAGCGCGGATTTTGGCGCGGTCGAGCGCGGCCTGCAACGTGCCGGGGGGCAACGAGGTGATGTCGTCCTGGTATTTCAGGATCACGCCGATGGTCTCCTGGATGACATCCAGCGTCAGCTCCTGCTGATCCAGCGCGACGATGGCTGCTGTCCAGTCTATCGTCTCGGCCACCCCCGGCGCCTTGAACAGCTCCATCGTGCGGAGTTCCTGGATGAAGGCGGTCATCTGGCGGGCCAGCATCGGCTCGATCTGCGGCGCCTTCAGCCGCACGATCTGTAGCTCCTTCTGGAAGCTGGGATACTCGATCCAATAATACAGGCAGCGGCGTTTGAGCGCGTCGTGTACCTCACGCGTGCGGTTGGAGGTGATGATCACTACGGGCGGTGTGCTCGTCGTGATGGTTCCCAGTTCGGGGATAGTGATCTGGAAGTCGGAGAGCAGTTCCAACAGTAGCGCCTCAAACTCTTCGTCGGCGCGGTCTACCTCATCAATCAGCAACACGGGCGTCTTGCCGGTTGCGCTTTGTTCGATGGCGTCGAGCAAGGGACGCGCCTGCAAAAACCGGCGTGTGAAGATGCTTGCCTCCATCTCCTCGCGGCTGGCCCCGCTGGCTTCGAGCAGCCGCAGATGGAGCGTCTGGCGAGCATAGTTCCATTCGTAGAGCGCGGCGTTCACATCCAGCCCTTCGTAGCATTGCAGGCGAATCAGCGGGGCGTCGAGCAGCGCGCTGAGCATCTTGGCAACCTCAGTTTTGCCAACACCCGCTTCCCCCTCCAAAAAGAGTGGCTTGCCTAGCTTCAGCGCAAGAAAAATTGAAGTCGCCAGGCCACGCTCCGCAACATATTTGTGTGCGCTCAACGCTTCTTGCAGCAGATCAATCGTGGCGAATGACGGAGCTAGTGGGGCGCCACCGGATGAACCGGATGAACCTGGGGAAGAGGCAGCCTCCTGTAAGGGAGCGACATTGCTTTGATTAGTGGGGCTGGACATGCGGAGTGATCCTTCTTGACATGCTTACATGCGCCTGGCATGCGGTTAAAACAGCTCGCGAGTGGGGTATCCCTCTCCCTGGCCCTCTCCCTGACCCTCCCCCGCTGGGAGAGGGAACTCGAACCAGAGCCGCCGTTGCCAATCGGCAATACCTCTGGCTTGAACGGTTCCCCTCGCCCACGCGGCGGGCGAGGGGTCAGGGGTGGGGGCTACACCATCGCCGCGCGCACAGCCTTCTTGAGCATCGCGCCAGCCATCGCCGCACGATACTCGCTTGGCGCGTAGATGTCGCCCACGGCGTCGCCTTGAATCTCGTTGGTGAGCGCCGCAGCAGCCGCATCGAGCGCCGCGTCCTCGAGCGCCGTGCCCACCAACGCCTGCTCCGCCGCAGCCGAACGGGTCGGCTTGGCTGTGGCGCCACCAACCGCCACGCTGGCATTCGTGCAAGATCCGTTTTCCGTGTTCAGGAAGACGGCAACCCCCACAACGGCGTAGCGCGAGGCGGGATGCGCCAGCTTCGCATAGGCGCTCTTACGGTCGGCCACGATGGGAATCTCGACGGCAGTGAGAATCTCATCGGGCTGCAAGGCAGTGGTGAATAGCCCCTGGAAGAAATCAGCCGCATCAATCATGCGCTCGCCGTTTGGCCCCATGGTATGCAGCTTGCCACCAGCCGCCAGCACAACGGTTGGCGGATCGGAAGCTGGGTCGGCGTGCGCCAGGTTGCCGCCGAGGGTACCCCAGTTGCGCACCTGCGGATCGCCCACCTGGCCACACGCTGTCGCCAGCGCCGAACAATAGCGCCGGACGTTGTTCGAGGCCGCCACCACGGCGTGCGGTGTGAGCGCGCCGATCATCAACTTGCTCGACCCCGTGACGCTGACCCCGTTGAGTTCATTCAGCCGCCCAATATCAATAATAGTCCCCGGCTGTGAGAGCCGCTGGTTCAGCGCGGGAATCAAGCTGTGCCCACCAGCAAGCACCTTGGCGTTATCCGTGCTGGAAAGCATCTGAACGGCCTCCGCCACGGAGGACAGACGCTGATAGCTAAAACTTGGCGGTCGCATGGCTAGGCTCCTCCCTTCGCGCGTGCGTCTTGAATGGCCTTCCAGACACGCGGCGCCGTCAGAGGCATCTCGATCTGTTCGATGCCCAACGGGCGGAGCGCGTCCATCACAGCGTTGTAGATCGTCGGCGTGCTGGCGATGGTACCAGTCTCGCCGATGCCCTTCACGCCAATAGGATGATGCGGCGATGGCGTCACGGTGCTATCAAGCTCGAACGTGGGGAACATATCAGCGCGCGGCATAGCGTAGTCCATCATCGTGCCGGTGAGCAACTGGCCGTTCTCGTCGTAGACCACGCCCTCGCACAACGCCTGCCCGACACCCTGCACGATGCCGCCATGAATCTGCCCCTCGACGATCATCGGGTTGATCTGCGGGCCGCAGTCATCCACCGCAACATAACGCTGAAGCGCGACGGTTCCCGTTTCAGGATCAATCTCGACGATGGCGGCGTGCGCTCCAAACGGATAGGCGAAGTTGGGCGGATCGTAGAACTGCGACGCCTCCATGCCGGGATCCATACCCGCAGGCAGATTCCAGGCGAGGGTCGCCATCAGCGTCGCATCCTGGATGGTCTTGAACTTGTCCGGTGAGCCGCGCACCATAAACTTGCCGTCGGCGTAGTCAATATCATCCACCGAGGCTTCCAGCAGGTGCGCCGCCATCGCACGTGCCTTCTCTTTCACCTTGCGCGCCGCCAGCACTAGCGCCGCGCCGGAGACGGGCGTCGTGCGGCTGCCATACGACCCCCAACCCATTGGCGTGCGGTCAGTGTCGCCGTGGACGATCTCGATGTCCTCAACGGGGAAGCCAAGCTCGTCGGAGATGATCTGCGCGAAGGTTGTCTCTTCGCCCTGGCCATGGGGCGAGGCGCCGATCATCGCCTGCACCTTGCCCGCAGGTGAGACACGCACAATCGCGCTCTCCCACAGGCCGCCCTGGAAGCCTACTGCGCCCGCGACCTGGCTGGGGCCAAGACCACAAATTTCGGAGTAGGTGGTCACGCCAATGCCCAGCAGACGGCCCTGTTGGCGCGCGGCAGCTTGCTCGCGGCGGAAGCCATCGTAGTCAACGATAGACAGCAGCTTGTTGAGCGCGCCCTCATAGTTGCCGCTGTCGTACGTCAGGCCGATGGCGACATTGTGCCCATTCTCGAAGGGCGGGATCAGGTTCTTACGCCGCAGTTCGACGGGATCCATGTTCAGCTTGGCGGCGAGCCTATCCACCAGCCGCTCAACCAAGAACGTCGCCTCTGGGCGTCCTGCGCCACGATAGGCGTCCACTGGCGCGGTATTGGTCATCACGCCAATCGATTCGCAGCGGATGTTGGGGATGGTGTAGGCGCCGCTGTACATCAGGCCGTGCAGGATCGTCGGGATGCCAGGCGCGGCAGTGGAGAGATAGGCGCCCATGCCTGCGTAGACCTTGCCGCGAATGCCGGTGATCTTGCCCTCGTTGGTCGCTGCCATCTCCACGTATTCGATGTGGTCGCGCCCGTGGATAGTGACCTGATAGTTCTCGCTGCGGGTCTCTGTCCATTTGACGGGGACGCCAAGTTTCATAGACGCCCACGCCGTCAGCGCCTCGTCAGGATAGACGGGAATCTTGCTGCCAAAGCCGCCGCCGACTTCGGGGGCTATCACGCGGAGCTTATGCTCAGGCACACCAGTCAGCGCGCTGAGGATGAAGCGCGCAATATGTGGATTCTGGGAGGTGGAATAGACGGTCAGCTCCTCGGCAAATTGATCCCACTGGGCGACGGCTGAACGTGGCTCCATCGCGGTCGGCAGCAAACGTTGCTGGACAATGCGCTCTTGCACGACAACGCCTGACGCGGCGGCCTCATTGAAGGCGTTGTCAACACCCTCGTCACCACTCGAAGCGACCCAGCGGAACGCAATGTTGTTCGGCACATCGTCGTGTACGAGCGGGGCGCCATCTTTGGTAGCGTCTTCGGGGTTGACAACAGCAGGCAGCACATCATAGCTCACCTGCACGAGGTCGGCGGCGTCTTGCGCAAGGTAGCGATTCGTCGCAATGACAATCGCCACGCCGTCACCGACATAGCGTACAGTGTCTTTTGCCAGCACAGGGTGCGCCGGTGTTTTCAGGTCAGACCCCGGTACCAGCCACGCGCACGGCACGCCAGGCAATGGGACATCCTGGCCGGTGAATACGGCAACCACTCCTGGCGAGGCTTTTGCGGCTGAGATGTCAATGCTGGTGATGCGCGCATGCGCGTGTGGGCTGCGCACAACAACCATATAGACCATGCCGGGTAATTGAAAGTCATCGGTGTAGCGCGTCTGGCCAGTGATCAGGCGCGGGTCTTCACGACGCTTGATCCCGGAGCCAAAGATTCGTGTGGTCATATGTCTCCTCACTTCTAGCAGCGACTACATCCGTTCCGAGGCCGTCTTGACAGCGGCGACAATGTTCTGGTAGCCGGTGCAGCGGCACATATTGCCCTCAAGGGCATGTCTGATCTCTTCCTCGGTAGGATGCGGGTTAGTCTTGAGGAAGGCGGTCGTGGCCATAATCATGCCAGGAGTGCAGTAGCCGCATTGCAGGCCGTGCTTCTCCCAGAAGGCTTGTTGCATGGGATGCAACTGATCGCCCTGCGCCAACCCTTCGATGGTCGTTACCTCTCGTCCATCCGCCTGAGCGGCCAGGCATGTACACGACTTCAGCGATTTGCCGTCCAGGTGAACGGTGCATGCGCCACACTGGCTGGTGTCACAGCCGATATTTGTGCCGGTCAGGCCAAGCTCCTCTCGAAGGAAGTGAACGAGGAGCATGCGAGGATCAATGTCACGCTCGTACCGTTTGCCGTTGACAGTCACGGTTACTTTCATAAAGAGCCACTCCTGACGTTGCGTTGCGATAAACACGCTTGTGGCGCCCGTTCGTTGTGACGCCATGTCTGAACTGACTATGATGTGTGGCTGTGTGTTGTTTGTCCCCCCTCCCTCTCACAACAAAACAGAAAAGCTGTACGTCAGCCTGCCAGACCATTGCCAGAATACTCTGGCGTTGCTGCATTTATGCGCTCGCGGGCAATTGCTTGGCCAGCCCATGAAAGAACTGGTTGGCCATTGTCCCGGCGGCCATCTGTATCAGACGCTGGCCGATCCCGGCGAGCTTGCCGGAGATGGTGGCGTCGCCCGTCCAGTTCAAAACGGTTTTCGTTGCGTCGTCGCCAGGGCCAGAGGCGAGGGTGATGGTGGCAGAGCCGCTGATCACGCTCTGTTGGCCTTCCCCACTGACATTGAGCTTGTATGTGGCGCCCGCCTGAATGTCAGTCATGCGAATCACGCCGGTGTAGCTTCCGCTGACCGGCCCAATGCCTATTTTGGCGGTGGCACGCCAGGCGTCGCTCTCGCCTTCGATGGGAACCAGCTTCTCGACGCCGGGCAACGCCTTTGCGATGGCGTCGGGGTTGGTGAGGAGATTCCATACCGTCTGCTGATCGGCGTTGAATGTATAGGCGCCAGAAAGTTTCATGCCCACCGCTCCCATCAACTGCTGAGCGTCTTCGCTCGCCTTTTTCCGGTTTGTCCGGCTGACATCAACCATATACAAGATATAGCCCAGAGATGTTGGAATTGGATGAACGTGGATAGGCACCGCCTCATCTGGGCGAATGAGGCGCATGTGAACCCTCCAAATCAGGGCCGCCAACGGGCAAACGGCATAACCATTGGGAGGGCGAGGCAAACAGTAAGTATATGGTTGCCCATAGTGTAGCGCGCAAACACATCATACTGCAAGGGGAAGGTCGAGGGAATCTCAGCGCCAGAGGAAAATTGGGCGCAGGAAGCGATGGAAATTATCCAGTGTATGAATATTCAATCATTGAATATTCATCTGGCGTCAACCCGCGCCCCTCGTTGTTTCCAGATGCGCTTGCGGAGTTCTTCTTACCAGCTTAATAGCGTCGCTGTTGTGGCATGGGGCGAGCCGCCATGCGTGCGCGGTTGCGGCTGATGGCGCGCCCATGGCGCGCCAGATTCACGGCGCTATACAGCGCGATGGCGAACGCCACAATTGAGAGCCACACATCGATCTGCGTCAGGATGATGCTTTGGAAATTGACGCCGTTGCTGAAGATGAGATAAATGATGGTGGCGAGCGCCAGCACAATTGTTGCAATGGCAGGCGCGCGATCATAGAAGCGGCGCACGAGCCGTTGCAGGCGCACGAGTATCCACACCAGCACGACGGTCGCGATGGCGACGGCAAATTGGACGCCATTGTTCAGCGTGGCGACGTTGGCAATGAAGAGGACAAGCGACGCCACCAGGCCAACGATGGATGCGGCGATCAGCAGCCCATGCACGCCGATCTGCGTCTGCAAAGGGTGCGAGGCGATGCCCAGCCCAATCACCGCGAGGATGGCAAACGGCAGCGCAATCACAGAGACCTGGGCGACAGTCGCATAGACGCCAGTGAGCTTGAAGACACCGACATTGGCGCCTCCTGCGATGATCGAGACAAGCCCATGATCAATGCTGGGAGGCGTCCAGACGGGAGAGCTGCTTGGCGCGCCAGCCGCTCCATTGACAATGCCTGCCAGCAGACTGAGGAATTGATAGATCAGGCCGAGGTACGCCACGCCCGCGACGACGCCCCAGGCCCAGCTCAGCGCCGACATCTTGCTGGCCTGCAAGCGGGGATCAGGCGGGGGAGCTTTTTTGCCAAACATACCGTTGCTCCTTTCGGATGAGGAAATTGACACGTTGCACTTTGCCATATCCGGCGCCGACACGTCCAGTTGGCGCATCCATCGTACCACAGTCCCACCAGCGCGCCTATCCCTTTGAGCATCAACCTGTCCTCTCGATGCGCTTAACACGATATTATCGTCATCTTAATAATTGCTTCTTCCTGTCCTGTTACACTTCTTCGTAACGAGGGCAATGTCTTGAAGGGAGAGCGTTCACTATGAATCTTACCGATGCGCTCCACAACCAGCCATACCTTGTCCACCTTGGACTCGAGGTTGTGGAGTTGAAACCGTATGAGGTAGCGTTGCGCCTGCCGCTGCGCCGCGAGGTGAGCAATCACCTGGGGCTAGTACACGGGGGCGCACAGTATGGCCTGGGTGAGGCGACCGCTATCGCGATGGCGATTCTGATATTTCGCGAGAAACTGCCGAATCTGAATGCGCTCACCGCACGGGCAAATATCATCTATCAGCGAGCTGCGCAAGGCGATTTAATCGGGCGCGCCAGCTTCGCCGCTGATACGGCGGATCGCATGCGCGCGCAACTTGGCGCCAAGGGCAAGGCGCGATTTCTCGTCTATGTCGTGCTGAACGATGAGACAGGCGCTCCTGTTACCCACCTCACTGTGGACTGCGTTGTCAGCGAATCCCGCTAACAGCAGGCAAGATGTGCTATACTGTGTTTGTCCGGAAGGCTTGTTCGCCCAGAGCAAAGAAAGAACCCCCTTATGTGTCGTCTCATCTGTTTGCCAGCCAGCCGCTCGCAGCGCCAGCGCCAGCCTATGGGGTTTGGCGCGGATGGCGTGTGGGCGCGGAACGGCGCGGTTGATGTGAAAGCAGACGCATCGAGACACTGAAACAATAACGACCAGACGTGATCGCCAGACCTCATTTTACGGGGTCTGGCGATTTTTATGCCTGGTGTAGAGAGAATTTGGGAGAGAGACAGTGGAAGCGATCTTTTTTGCGCGGGGTTATCTCATTGGCCTCGCGATAGCGGCTGTGGTTGGGCCAATCAGTGTGCTCTGTATGCAACGCACGCTGGCCCACGGCTGGCGCTATGGGGCAATCTCCGGGCTTGGCGTTGCCACCGCCGACGGACTCTATGCCGCGCTGGCCGCGTTTGGCGTCACGGCGATCTCCAGGCTGCTGCTCAGCATGCAACTATGGGTACGCCTGTTGGGCGGCGTCTTTCTGATCTACCTGGGAGTGAAAGCCATCCTGGAGAAACCGGCGACACAGGCGGCCAGCGCCTCCACGCGCAAAGGGCTATCCGGCGCGTATCTCTCTATCCTGCTGCTGACACTGGCCAATCCGCTGACGATCCTTTCGTTCGCGGCGGTCTTTGTGGGGCTGGGCGTGGATGTGGGCCAGCGCACACAGCTAGCTGCGGCGCTGGTGGTGATTGGGGTGGCGATTGGCTCGGCAAGCTGGTGGCTGCTGCTCACCGGCGGTGTCACCCTTCTGCGCGCCCGACTGACCCCGCGCTGGCTGATTTGGATCAACCGGCTGGCCGGATGTGTTATTCTGGTGTTTGGGCTGTGGGCGCTCATCGGATTGTTCCTGTAAATCAGACCCGTAGACATAGTGAGCAGAACGAAGACTGACAGAGCTTGAGAAAGGCAAGACATACAATGGCTGACATGCAGTTAGCGGGCACCACATTGCCACAGGGCTACACCGTTCGCCCGCCAAAAGACGCAGACATCCCTGCGATCATCGCATTGTTGCGCGCCGACGATGAGGCGTTCGCGTCCGATGGAGCTATGGAGTTCACCGCCGACGATATTCGCAGCGATTGGCAGGGCATTGATAGAGAGCGCGACGCCTGGCTCATACTTGCCCCAGATGGGCAGGTCGCCGGATATGAAGTCCTGAGCGATCATGGCTCTGGTCATCTTCTGGCGGATGGCTACGTCCACCCAATGCACAAGGGACTCGGCGTTGGCTCTGCGCTGATGGATCGCATGGAGGCGCGCGCCCATGAGGTGTGCGCTGATATGCCTGAAGGTGTCCGTGTGACGCTGGAACTTGGCATCATGCCGGAAGACGCCGCTGCGCGCCAGATGATGGACGAGCGCGGCTTTGAGCATGTCCGCACGTTTTGGCGTATGCGTGTTGATCTCGCCGAGCAACCACCTGCGCCACAATGGCCCAATGGGATCACCCTGCGCGCCTTTGAGGTTGAGCGCGATGGACGCGCCGTGTTTGATACTGCAGAGGAGGCGTTTGCCGACCACTGGGGGCATGTTCCGCAGCAATACGAGGAGTGGAGCGCACGCTTCGAGCGGTCGGATTTCGACCCGACGCTTATCTTTCTGGCTATCGCCGAGGGCGAGGAACTGGCTGGCGTGGCGCTCTGCCGTCAGCAACCCGACCAGGGCTGGGTCAACACGCTTGCCGTGCGACGCGCGTGGCGCAAGCGCGGGCTAGGGAAAGCCTTGCTGCTGCATGCCTTCGGAGAGTTTTATCGGCGCGGCGAGCGACGCATTGGTCTGGGAGTGGACGCGCAAAGCCTGACCGGCGCAACACGGCTTTACGAGTCGGTCGGCATGCGCCCGGTCATGACGATTTACACCTACACGAAGGAGCTACGCGCTGGCGAAGATATGCGCGTGCAGGCGCTTCATTAGTCTTCTTTTGAAAGCATAGGTGATGGCTAGCGGCGGGTATTAGCGTCCGCTGGCCATCTCGCCGCGCAACGTCATACACGTACTCGAGACGCGAGCGACCAGCCGATCTTTCTCGTCGTATACATCGCATTCCGCCATGCCCACGGTGCGACCGCGCGAGACCACTCTGCCCACCGCGCGGAGCTGCGCCTGCCAGACGGGGCGAAAAAAGTTAATCTTCAGTTCAAGCGTGGTGAACGACTCGCCAGGGCCAAGCGTACTCGCATAGGCGATGCCCATCGCGTAGTCGGCAAGGTCGCACAGCACACCGCCATGCAGCGTTCCCATTGGGTTGGCGAGTCGGCTATCCGCGCGCATCTCGACCACCGACTCGCCTGGTTTGACGGCGCGCCCCTGGAAGCCAAGCACTTGCCCGATGGGTGGTACAGGCAATCTCCCCTCCGCGTCCAACGCCGCGAAGTTGGTGTATGGCGTGTCTGGTTGGCTCTGCGTAGCGCCTGCCTCAGGCGATGGCCCGGAGGGCATAGAGGGCACGGTTGTCTTCTCGTTTGGCGATTGTTCCATAACTGTAGCTGTCGCTCACTTTCTCTGCCTCTGCGCCTCACTTGCGAACGCTGGCGCAATTGGACTACCCGTATGCCCGCCATATCATAGAACGGCGAGCCGACCAAAAGCAAAATGCAATTTCGTGATGCGACACACTTGACAATATTAATATTTTCAAGCATACTATTTGCATACCCTTTGGTTTGTTATTAACATTGTTTATCTCGCGTTATGACGAGCGGCGCGTGAGCGACTAGCGAAGGACGCCCTGAGTGGGGATCAGGGCAGCGAGATAAACGCCCTCCAAGAGGGAAGAAGGGAAACACGACAATGGCGCTTTCACAGACCGAAACCTATGAGTTCTCCGTTGGGGAGGTTCCAACAATTGATGTGCGGCATGCGGCTGGCAGGCTCACCATCTCCGCTGGCGAGGCGGGCGCGGCGCATGTGATTGTCACAAAGAAGGTGCGCGATGTGCTCGGCGGCTTGTTTGGCGGCCACCATGAGATCAGCGAGGAGGAGCTGGCAAGCATCCCTGTCTCTGTGACACAGGAGGGCAATACCATCCGCATCAAGAGTGGAGATCGGCGCGAGTTTTCGCTGCTGCGTTTCGTCACCATTGACATCACCGTGATCGTTCCTCCCACAAGCGATCTGCGCCTCAATATGTCGGCAGGCAAAACGGAGGTGACTGGCGTCGCGGGACGAATTGACGCCGAGATCAATGCGGGCAGCTTTGAGGCTGAGCGTACTACCTTCACCGCAGATTCGCGCATTGCTGTCAACGCCGGTTCGGTTCTGGCGCAGTCCAGCCTGGGCGAGGGAGCCTCGCTCGATGTTGATGTCAATGCCGGAAGCGCGCGGCTTGAATTGCCCCCAGCGACCGCCGTCACGCTCGACGCCAGGGCGCAGGCAGGCTCGCTGCGGGTAGACGGCTGGCCAATCCATGTCATGAAGCGAGCCGCCGAGCAGCGCGCCAGCGGGCCACTCGCGCCAAATCCTCGCGGCGTCTTGCGCGTTCGGGTGAACGCGGGTTCTGCGCTGATTCAGGCGCGCTAACCTAACCTCCAGCCCCCTTCCCTACAGAGGAAGGGGGGAACTGTATGAAAAAAGAGAGCTATGGTGGCCGTCTAAGTGGTGCATCCGCCAAGTTCACGCTACTGCCGGTTTGAGGGCGATGCCTGGTTGCCGTCGCGGGTGGTGGCGTCGGCGGCGGCCCCAGACGAACGGGTGCTTGTGG
>JAJPIU010000034.1 GCA_021324535.1 Pseudomonadota bacterium | reverse complement strand
TTCAGGTCGTTGCGCATCCGCTCCTCCATAGGGGAAGCGGTGGTCTTTGTTTCGGTCATAACCTTTCCTGCTTTTCAATTCGACGAACAATGTTTGGTTCTTAGACGTACACCAACACATGGCTGCGCGTTCTGCGCATAACGTACAGCCGAGGAGGTAAGCGTCGCTGTAGTATAGCACATTTTATGCGGCTGCTGCTCAGCCATCGTTCAAGCAGGCGCCAATCACGCTGTTTCGCTGTAGCCGTATTGAGGCGTAGGATGGGGCAAAAGGATACTTCAGCTTGCATATCAAGCGCATCTAGTCCTATTTTTGCCTAATGCAACATAGGCGTATGATCTCACGTAAACTCCATTGCACAGTTTGACATCCATGCCAAAACGGCCAAAGTGTAAAGAGACAGACAAAACCATTTGGCGCTTCGGTTCTTCGAAATGACCCTACCATCGCCTTTCAGGAGGTACCTATGGCGCAGACTCCGCGTCGCAGATTGGCCCTTACTGCGCCAGAGCATCGTGCGTTTGTCGCGCGTGGCGGATTGAAGCCAGTGATGGCGGCTATCCTTACACTGAGTGCGCTGTTGGCAGGCATGTGCGCGCTTCCGTTTGCCCTGTTCGCGCCGCCGGTTGCGCTGGCCGCGCCGCTTTCTTCTAGCTTGCCCGGCCACAATAAACAAGCCGCACAACCCAAGCGTGTCGCCACGAACAGCAGCCATGTGACGATTATCGTGTTGGATATGTCAGGCTCGATGACCGATAGCGATCCCAACGGGCTGCGCTGTTCCGCCGCCAACGCCTATATCGATCTCAGCGGCGTGGGCGATTACATCGGCGTGATTGGGCTGGATAGCTCAAGCGCCAATCCCAACTCCGCCGAGATCTGGCAGAATCCCATCGAGATGGCGACCGTCTCAGCTCGCCAGGGCCTACGCAACGAGATTGCGCAGAAGTCCAACAACTGCGCGCCCGATAACGATACGCCAACCTATGATGCGCTGAACAAATCGCTCGGCATGCTGCAATCGGCCACTCACAACGGACAGATCAGTGGCTCCGTCATCCTCTTGACCGATGGCACGCCCTATCCCAACACCGATCAGCAGATCAGCGACATCGAATCCAAGCTGGTGCCGCAGTTCAAGCAGCACAACTGGCCGATTGATACCATTGCGCTTGGCTCGGATCAGAGCTTCCGAGGCTTCTTGAGCGATCTTGCCAACGCCACCTCCGGCAAGGCGTATGACGACGCGAAGGGCGTTGTGCCGGGCGTCTCGCCGTTGAATATCGCCGATTTCTTTGTAGACATCTTCGCCCGCCGCAATGGGCGCACCCTGGGGCCGACCGTGCCGCCCACCACCCTGAATGGCGGCCAGACCTCGCGCAACTTCCAGCTTGGCTCCGATGTGACGCATCTGGATGTGATCGTCGTCAAGGATCAGCCGAACACCACAGTGACGCTCAACGCGCCAAACGGCCAGCGCATCACGCAGAACGTCTCTGGCGCGTTCCTGTCCACTGACCCGCACTATGCAATCTTCTCAATTGATGGGCCACAGGCGGGCTACTGGCAGGTCAACGTCAGCGGCTCAGGGCAGTTCTTGATGGATAGTCTGGTGGTTTCGCCGCTGTCTATTACCATTGTTCAGCCTACCACCTCAAGTCCGGTGCTGCCGCTGGGCCAGCCCTTCACCGTGGGCGCGACCATTCTCGATAACGGTACGCCTGTGAGCGGGTCGGCGTTCACAGTGCAGGGGACGATCAGCTATGCGGGTGGCGTCTCAACGACGGGGACGCCCTTCACCGAGCAGTTGCAATTGAGTGACAGCGCCACGCCAGGCACGTATGAGGCGCAGGTGACGGTACCGAATAGCGCGACGCCGGGGGCCTATGAGATCACCGTGACGGCCAGCCAGGTGACGAGCCAGCCCATCGGCAGCGCCAGCGTCACCGTGCGTATCGAGAAGTTCCCCGCGCCGTATCTGCTGAGCAACGGACGCCCAACAACAGGTCAGGTGACGACGACCGTCACACGGTGGGATCCCGGCTTACAGGTGATCTATAGCTTGCCGGTAGTCTCGTGGCTGAGCGGCTGGCCGCTGGGCGGTCATCCTGCGCAGGTGGACGCTGACATCAACGGCTTGATTGAACTCAACGGGCAGCCCTATAGCAATGCGACGGTGGTGGGTACGGCCACGCTGAACGGCTCGAATACCAGCGTGCCGATCAGCGTGGTCAACGATGGCGGCGGCCAGTTCCATGTGCTGTTCTCCGCCCCACAGGATGGCGTCTATACCATCCACTTCCATACGGCAGGCTCGTTCAAGGATAGCCACGGCGACTTCGGGCTGGTGGATCGCACGGCGCAGATCAACGTCGTGGGGGCCAGCTTGACGCAGGAGATCATCGCCTGGCTGATCACATTGTTCTACGTTCTGGTTGTCGTGCTGATTATCCTGATCATCCGCTTTGCGCTGCTGCCTGCGCCGGGTGGCCGCTATCAGACCACCACTGGCGCGCTCGAAGCGACCGGCCAGCCGCCGACGCCGCGCTCACTGAAGACCGGACGCGGCCTCGTCGCTATGCTGAAACGGCGCAACCTGCTTACCAGCAAGGTCGCCTTTGGCAAAGAGGGCGCTGAACTGCTCTTTGGCTATGCGGGCGGTGTGGAAGCGCGCGGGGTTGGGCCATACGCCAGCCGCTGGTTCGACAACACCGGCAGACCACTTGGCGACCGCTTCCGTCCGGTGAAGAGCCTGACATTCAGCCCGGCGGGCAATCCACAGGACGATCCGCGCGCCGAAACGTACACCTTCTTGGGGCACGGGCGTGGCGCACTCCGCACGGTGGCGGGCGCACGAGAGAATACGGCAGCCCAGGCTGACGCACGCCGCGTGGATCGCTCGCGCGATAAGCGACGGGCGACTGCGCGAGGTGCGTCGCGTGGCGGCGCCAGCAAAGGCGGTCGCACGTACAACGATGTCATATAGTCATCCGTAGACAACAGTAATAGAGAGTAACGTTCCGCATGGCTTGTGTGTAAGCCAGCACAGAGTGAGAACAGAAACAGTCCGGGAGAAGCCGCACTATGATGAACCAACCGCCGCCTACCAGCCGCGACGACCGTAACGCCCAGGAGACGATGCGCCAGCAACAGCATGTTGCGACACAACCGCGCATCAATACACCGTCGCTGGTGATCCTGCTGGGCAGCACGCCTGCCAGGGCCTCGCTGGAACTTTGTCGCCAGATGTTGACCCTGCCACCGCGCGATTACCGGCGTGTGGCGATGGTCTATATTGACACCGACGACACGCCAAGCGAACTGGTGGCCTTCCGTAAACAACACGAAGGCGTCTTCCAAGAGTTCAACCTGCGCATCGGCGTTCCCCCTGGCGTCAACTTCGCCACACAGCCGATGGACGACATGCAGACCTACATCCCCGCCAAGGCGCCCCAATATTTCGCCAACGGCGCGGGAGGTATTCGCAACAATGGGCATGTGGCGGCGGCCTTTGATCACCAGAAGATTTTGCAGACCCTCGAATCGGCCCTCGTCGCCATCGAACGCCTGGGCACCAGCCAGGACGAGCGCCATGTCCGCGAGATTCAGGCGAACATTGTCGCGTTCCTGGGCGGTGGCACCGGTGGTGGCACCATGCAAGACATCGCCGTGATCGTCCGCCAGATGTTGCAGAAGCGTGGCTACCAGCAGCGCATCAACTTGTTCTGCATGCTGCCGGAGCCGATCATGGGAGCCAGCGATAACGACGTAAGCTGGCGCAAGAGCAACGCCACCGCGACCTTGCTCGAAATGATCGGCTTGAGCCTGATCAACAAAGCCGAGGGCGGCTCCTACACCAAGTATATGTTCAATGAGGGGTACGGGATCACCGACGACCCCATTGCCAACGAGGTCTATCTGATTGGCCGTACCTCGATGGGCAGCGCCGACGACAGCGCCCGCATCGTTGGACTCGATCTCTTCCAGCGCATCACCGACGCTTCCGGCGTGGGCTTTCGCGAGCATTCATCCTGGGTGGATCGCCGTTCGCTGGGCGCCACCGACGAGCGTGGCCTGCCGACGATGTTTGGTACGTCCTGCCCCATGACAGTGATGTTCCCCGCGCAAGAGACAGCCCTTGCCTTCGCGCGCGTCTCCGCCTCGTATCTGCTGCCCTATCTGGTGGGCCAGCAGCAGACGCCGCCGCAGGTGACCGACGACGCCCGTCAGGCATGGATTGCCGAGTGGCGCGATGTGGCCCGCCTGACGCCTAGCGTGCAGGGCAATCAGCTTGCCGTGCATCCCCCTCAGGAGTTCTCCGAGAGTGACTTCGAGGGCGCCACTGCCGATACGTTCACCATCCTCTGGCGCGAACTGAAGCAGCGGCAGGCGCAAAACGACGCTGAGATCGAGGCCAAGGCTCGTCTGAAGCGCCAGCAAGAGGAGCAGGCGATCTATGGGCCGCCACCGCCAGGGCAGGCCAACGATGCGCCAACCGTGCTGGGCAGACAGATTCGCTACCTGCATTGGTTGATCTCCGAGTACCGGACGGCTCTCGACACCTTTGGCAAGAATCCGCCGCCGAACGAGCCGATGCGCCCGCAGGCGTTGGAAGACGACTATCTGCGTCGCCCTGCGTTCCCGCTACCCTCCAACATTCGCGAGGGGCAACTACAAAAGAAGGCCGGAGCCATCGCCGCCGAGTATAACGCCATCCTCGACGCGCACGCCCGCACCACACGCTATAACCTGGTGACAGGCGCCCTGCGCGCATTGCTCAACGCGGCAGAGACACGCCTGCGCGAGACCGAGAGCTGGTATACCGGCGTTGACCTCGAAAAGCAGCGCCGCGACTTCTACTCGACCGGCCTCACCAGCCATGCCTGGCACGGCGAACTCGATGCGCCGCATCCACATTACCGCCATATCTACGATCTCATCTCGTTCAAGACGGCGGATGGGCATCGCAACCTCGCGGTGGAGCGGCTCTACGATGCCGTGACTTTCCCGCAGGACGCCGCAATGGCGCAGGCGACACAGGCCCCCGGTTCGCCCAACCCTAACTTTGGCGACCGCATCAATCAGAGGTATAGCCAGCGCTGCATGGCCTATCTGGCGCAGCGGGCCACCCATGGCGATTCCGAACTCGATGACCTCAGCGTGCAAAGCGCCGATCATCTCGACGCCGAGGGGCGTGAGCGGCTGGCCGACCGCGTGGTGGATTTCTTCCAGAGCTACTACATGGATCGCTTCTCGCATATGAACCTCTTCGACCTGCTCGAAGTGGGCGCCGAAGCGACCGGCCCGAATGGGCGTATGCAGATGAGCCAACTGCTGCTCGAACATCTTCGCCACATTCGCGGCCTGATGCGCAGCCTGATCGCCTTTGAGGAGACGCTCTGGCATGATGGCCCCTCGCAGTTGACGACCTCGGTCAATCTTGGGATGAACTGGGATCCTACCAAGAGCTTTCAGCGGGTGATCCTCAATCAGGCCGTGCGCGATCTTGGCTCACTGACCGACCGCAACCAGACGCCCTATGTGGACAACAGCAGCGATCCACATCGGCTCGACATCTCGTATGGGCAGCATGGTATCAGTCTGGCGACCATCCCCGACTTCTATCGGGATAGCAACAGCGCCATGTCCGAATACCTGCGCCACCAGAACGCCTGGTACGGCAGTAAGGATCGTATTCCGCCGGTTGACCCGCCGCGCAGCTATGGGGCGAACAAGATGCCCGTGCATAGCAGTGGCGAGATGGAGTATATCGTCTGCGCGCCGCATGCGCTCAAGTACGAAGACAGCGCGCCGCATGCACCAAGCTATGGGACAAACCTGCGTGGGCGTGTGATCCGTGAGGCCATGCGCGCCCGGCAGTCGCCCGATTGGACGACGGATCGGCATGCCGCAGTGGCGACGCCAACGCCGGTTGGCGCAGTTGCGAACGGCGCAAATGGGAATGCTGGAACCAACGCCTATGGCGCTCCCATGGCTCCCAACTGGGCGGCGCGCGGCGCTCCGCAGGGCGCGGTGAACAGCGGCGCCAATGGGGCAAACGGGGCGAATGGGAACAATGGCGCATCGGCCTATGCGCCCTACCCTCCGCAGGCGTATGATCCCAATACTGGCTATCCTGTCGGCCAGGGCGCTCCGTTGAACACAACCGGCGGTGGGTTGCTCTCAAACGCCGACGAGTACGGCCAGCCCTATAACCAGGCGCCCGATCCCAACGGCCCATTTGGCGGGCCGCGTAGAACGCCGGGCAGATAAACGTTGTACTTGCTATACACTCAGCGCCGGGGCGTCCTTCATGCAACGCTGGACGCTCTGAGCGCCTATGTGTATTCCCACATGCTAACCAACAACCAATACCATGCCGTTACCTGATACACCCGGTACATTTGCTCTCGTGGGAGGAGCCGCCATGCCTCCACTGGTTCCGCAACAATTCCGTCCGACGATCATCATCTTCATTGGCGATACCGCCGATGTGACACGCGATCTCGACGATGTACATGCGCAGATCGATCCCACGGTCTACACACGTTTCCGTGACCTGTGCGCCGGATTGGATAGCCCTTTGCGCCAGTGCGTGGAGCTGATCGCGGTGAGCGAAGGCTCCTCGCGCGCGACACGCCTGCCGCTCGATGACTGGAGCTACGACGAGGCTGACGAGCTTGAAGAGCATGCGCTCGACGAGGCGGATAGCGCGTCGGCCAATGGCCGCACAAGGCAGGCGAACAGCGCACGAAGCGCCAAGAGCGCGCGTTCGGCGCCAGGGAGGCGGGTTTCCGCAGGTGGACGTGAAAGCAATTCCACCTCGATTCCGACCGTCTATGAGGACGAGTTTCCCGTCCTGTTTGGTGAGCTATTGCGCAAGGTGCAAGGCGCGCGGCAGATTCGCGACATCGAAGCGCAGGGCGCGCAGGTTCCCGGCGGCCAGAAATATAGCATTCCTGAAACCCAGGCGCAGATTCATATCGTCAGTCATACCGGCTCTAAAACCATCTCACAGGTCAATACGTGGATACTCGATGAACTCAAAGGCCATCGCTTCTCAACGCTGATTACCTATCTCCTGCTGGATCATCCACGCTACCCGGATAATCCCGTCGAGATGGGCGCCGCGACGGCTGGCGTTACCACCACACAGCCCATTGCGCCCACGCCAGATAGCAGCCTTGCCATCTCGCAGCAACCCTACATCGAATCGATCCCTGATGTCGCCGAAGAACTGCCAATGTCTGGCGTCCCGCAGTTCGATGGCTATACGGACGGCAGTGGCAATGGCTTTCAGTACACCGGCTACAACGCCGCAAGCGCGCCGCTGACGAGCATAGCTAACGGCGCGCAGCCTGCCGACGCGGCAAATGGCTTTGCCGGATACACCAATGGCTTCGATGGGAGCATTGGCGGCAATGAAGCCACATCGGGCGCGTTGGCTCCTGCTGCGCCTGCGCCGATGGGGAGCAATCCAACGTCGCAGCCGAACGGGCGCAACGCGCCACCACCCTGGCTTGCCGATCTCATCGCCGCGCCGGGGCAGGCGCCATCGGTTAACTTCGCCTTTATGTACGAGGAGCTTGATCAGGCGAACCGCTTCTATCGCGAGGATGAGATTCGCTATACCATCGCCCAGGCGTTATTTGCGCTCGTGGCGACAGGCATCCAGGCGGCGCATGTGTTCAAGCAAGTCACAGAGGTGAGTCCCCGCGTCGGGCGGCCGAATCCCACAGACGCCGAGATTACCACCCGCCAGGCGCTTGCCCTCGCCCGCGAGGAGCAACGGCGCGCGGCGCGGGCCAGCGCGCTCGGGGGCGCGAACAACGCAAATGGAGCGAACAGCGCCGGGCAGGCTGCGCATGTCAACGATCCTGATGATCCCTTTGTGCGCAGCAGCGCCAACCTGGCGGCGGTAGACCCGATGCTCAGCGAGACGGAACAGGTGGACTCGCGCATAGGCTCGCTTGGCGTCAGCATGGCGTTTTTCCCGCGCGCCGCTGTCGAACGCTATTGCGCAAATATGCTTGGCGCGCAGTTCTTGCAAAGCTGGGCGGAATCGCTCGACGAGCATCCATTGCGCTATCGCGAGCGCGAACGCACGGCGACCGAGGCGGCGCGGCTGGCCCAGAATATCGTCATCGGTATCGAAGACCGCATTGCCCGCCCTGGCGCGCCGGGGAATCGTGGCCCCAGCCTTGAGTTCCTCTCGGACAACGCGCAAAAAGAGGATATCTTCGAGTCCTCACGCGACCTCTTCAGGGAGTTGTCGCGTAACGCCGTGGCAAATCATCTGCGTGAAGGCGACGAGAGCGACACCTGGGCGCAGCGCGCCGAGCAGCAAAACTTCAAGGCGGCGGCGCGGTTTGCCACCTGGCGCGAGGTAGCCGAAGCGGCCTGGTTCAAGGCCCGGCGTGAGAGCGACGAAGCCATCGGGAAGGCGATCAGCGCGCTCTGGCTCGGCCCTGACGAACATGGTCTGAGCCGCGCCCAGGTCTACGCCCGCCGCCTGGATGACGCCTTCGACCGGCTGACGCGCCTCTTGCCCACCTGGCGTCAGGCGCATCTGGCGACCTATAAACGTAAGCTCGCCGCGCTCGACCGCCGCTCACGCGGCCCATGGCTCTCTGATCCCGAAGCACAGGCAGCGGCTACCTATGGCGTCAGCTATGCGCTGACCGGTTCGCATACCGCGCTTGGCGACGCAGTAAGCAGCGGCCAGCAGTCCGCCAGCGTGCTGACTGACATCCTGCCAGCCGACGCGCGTAGTGTAGCGACACGGCTGGCCACGCGCGCCGCCTGGGCGCGTTCGCTCACCCCCAGCCTCACGCAACTGATCGCGGCAGGCGTCATGGCGATTCCACCGCTGTTCCTGCTGGTGATGGCGATCTTCTTTGGCAGTCACCAATGGACGCTTGGAGCGGCGCTCTATTCGCTGGGAGGCGTGGTTGGCGGCGTGGCGTTGCTTTGCGCGGTGGCGCGTGGCTATGCGCTCCGGCGGCAGCGCAACTACGAAGAGGATCACCTGCGGGTCTATCGCCTGTATTACGCCTACCTGTGTTCCCAGTGGGAGGATCAGTTGCGCGCTGGGCTGGTGCGGCCACTTGCTCGCCAGGTCAAAACAGCGCGCGAACGGCTCGACGATGTGCAGCGTTTCCTCAAGCGGCTGCGTGAAGATATGCAATCGGCAGCCTTCGCCGCCGAGGATGATCTCTTCGATGGCCCTAGTGGCCTGCGCAATGTCTTCATCGGCAACGGTCTGGAGCTTGCCAAGCGGCGTGAACACGAGATCAACAGCTATCACCTGAGCGACTTCTTCGAGTATGTGCGTCTGCGTCGCCAGGGCGCCAGCGAGCAAGACGGCAAACGCGCCGACGAGCGCATGCGCGACCGTGTGCGCGCCACGCTGGCCGACGCGCGTGGCGGCGCGATTCGCCTCAGCGATGAGGAGATCGAGGCGCGGCTGCGGAAGGTGATGCGCGCGGAGATTCGCCCCTTCTTGAAGGGCAATCTGGTGAACGCGAGCGCAGCGCTCGGCGGCTCGCAGGGGACGGCGATCTGGCGCGAGGCGTTGAGCCGTTCCACCATCCTCTATCGGCCTCATACCCATGCGCCGCAGTACCTCTACTACGCGGGCAACGAAGAGGCTCGCCAGACACGTCCGGCAAATCTTGGCGCGCTCCAAAGCGCCACGCCCATCGCGACATCCAACCCTGAGTGGCTGCTGCTGGCGCGACTTCAGGTGGGCGGCGCACGCTCGCGCTGGGGTACCTGGGTCAACGCCGAAGACGTTCCCCTGGAGGAGCGGCTGCCGAGCAGGCCAAACTGGCAGGCGCGCAGTCAACGCGCAACCGGCCTCCCTGGGGCGCAACCGCAGGGGAATACGATAGACCTGCAACCGTCGGGAGGTCGCTCATGATTCCAGTTCAACCAGGCCAGCCACGCGCCACAGCCGCCGCCGGGCGGATGGAGGCCGACCCCGATCACGAAAAGCCGGACGCAGGTCGCCCGATCTGGTCGTTTGTGGCGGCGATCTTTATCACGCCGCTCGCCCTGATCGAATATGGCATTGACTGGTATTACCGCTTTCACCCCTGCACACTGAAGGGCAATCTTTGCCATGAGGATACGCAGGTTGGCATTGCCGCTCTTCTCATTCCCTGGCTGTTGTTCGCCGGGATATGGATCGCGCTGTGGCTGTTTCATTCCAAAGCGCCCACCCGCAAAACACTGATCTGGCGGCTCTCTCAGACGCAATCGATCCGCGAGCTGCTGACGGTCTTTGCCGCGCTGACGCTGATCGGCTTTCTCTGGGCAGTGTTTGGCGGACGCGGTTCGCTTGAGATTGGCATGGTGACGCCCATCGTGATCGCGGTAGCCATCCACTCGTATTTCTGGCGTCCGGCGGAGGTTGACCGCGAGAGCATGGAAAACCAGGCGCCGCCGGTTGGCGTGTAAGGACGTGTAAGGACAATCCTATGACCTATTCTCAGGAGCCATTTGACGATCCCAATACGCCCAATGCGCTCGACGCCCTGCCTCAGCAGGATCAGGATGACGACATTGCGCCAGGACAGTTCGAGAGCTTCGACGCTATCACCGCGCCCGATCCGCTGAACGCTCCCGATCGTACACCTACTCCAGGCGCGCCACATGACCCAGCCGATCCCAACACCACCTACGCGGGCGACCTGGCGGACGCTCAGATGGCGCAGTCGCCCATACCCACGCCTCCGTCACCGTTGGGGCCAACAGGCTATCCGCCAGCGCAGCCGTCGCCGCAGGCGCCTTACGCCCAACAGAGATCGGCTTATGCGCCGTATCAACAGGGCTACCCGCCCTACCAGCAGTATCCACAGGGACAGTATCCGCCGCCGGGGTATCAGGGGAATCCAGCGTATCCGGCGTATCCCAACTTCCCGCAGCAGGGGTCGGTGTACGCTCCCTATCAGGGGAACGCTGGCGTCGCGCAGCCCGCGTCTCCACAGACAGCCCAGGCGCAGGCGGTGGAGACGCTCTACGAGACAAACGATACGCTGCTGCCGGAGCTTCGGCTGGGCGAGGATGCGCGCGATGTGATGCGCTACCTGACGCGCGATCTGCTGGCGTTTGTAGAAGACGGCTGGTATAGCCTTGCCCATGCGCTGCATGTTCCCACCCAGACGCCGCTGGAACGCCCACACGATGTCTATCTACAACAGCCCCAGATGTTTGTGGAGTTGCTGAACGAAGATGTAGAGCGGCTGCTCACCGATGGGATCATCACTGGCGTGCAGGTGGCGTTTGTTCCGCTGGATCGCCGCCAGAGAAACAGGACGACCGGCAAGATGTTCTTCCATGCGATCTACCGGCGGATTGGCTATGCCGCCACAGGCGCCGATGATCAATCAGCTGCGCAGCGCATCAGCCAGCGCGCCAGCCAGCGCCGCAGCAGTGTGCGCCCTAGTAGCTCGCCGACAGGGGTGAGCTCCGTACGGCGCACACGCCAGCTCGGTGAGCGCACCAAGATGAGCCTGTTGATGTCGCGGCTGCGCGAAGAGCCGGATATGACGATGTGGCTGATGTTCGAGTGGAACGCCGACCGCATGAACGCGCCTGCCACCGCCTATCAGCGCCCGCTCTATCACTTCAACTGGGAAGTCAATGAACGCTCTGGCGAGGTGGGACATGCGCGCTATCACCATGGCGCGTTCCACTTCACCTCCGTCGAAGTGCGATCCACCGTCAATACCATCGCCGGGCAATTGCCGTAAGCCCCGATGCGCTCTCCAGCCTTGCCGAATGATTTCGGCAAGGAGTACGCTTCTGACTGTGCAGGTCAAGTGACGCGGCAGAGATACAGGAGAGCAAACGAGATGCGTATCGGTGCGATTTTCCCTCAGTTGGAGAGTGGCGTAGACCCCATCGCCATCCGTGACTATGCGCAGGCGGTGGAGGGGTTAGGCTTCACCCACTTGCTGGTCTATGATCATGTGTTGGGAGCCGGGCTGACGGGGCGCCCCAACTGGCGTGGCCCCTATTCGAGTGAGTCGCTGTTTCACGAGCCGTTCGTCCTCTTCGGCTATCTGGCGGGCCAGACACAGCGACTCGAATTGGTGACAGGTGTGTTGATCTTGCCACAGCGCCAGACGGCGCTCGTCGCCAAACAAGCCGCCGAGGTGGATATACTCAGCGGTGGACGGCTACGCCTGGGGATTGGCGTCGGCTGGAATGCGGTCGAATATCAGGCATTGAACGAAGATTTCGCTACTCGTGGCCCACGTAGCACAGAGCAGATCGCCGTTCTCAAAGCGTTGTGGGCCGAACCGGCGATCACCTTCGAGGGCAAGTGGCATCACATCACGGACGCCGGAATCAACCCATTGCCGCTCAGGCGGAGTATCCCTATCTGGCTGGGCGGCCAGGCAGAGCCGGTGCTGCGGCGTGTGGGGCGGCTCGGCGACGGTTGGATGCCTCAGCTTCCGCCTGACGAGAACGCCCGCGCCATGCTCGAACGCATCCATTCCTACGCGCGCGAGGCAGGACGCGATCCGGCTGCGATTGGCGTGGAGGCGCGGCTGACCTTCAGCCAGACGCCGGAGGGCCACTGGCGCGACTACACCACGGCATGGCAGGCGCTTGGAGCAACTCACCTGACGGTGAACACGATGAACCTGGGGCTGGCGACGCTCGGTGAGCATGTGGCGACGCTCGCTCGCGTGAAGCAGTCTCTACTGACGTTGGATTAGCCGATCCGTGGAGGGTAATCGAGCATGGGGACGATGGGATCGCCTGCCACAACGGCGGCGGGCGCTTCCACCGTCAGTTCCCAGAAACGACGTGCGCCCACCAGCGTCCCAACGATCCGCAGTCCCTCGGCCATCAATGGCGCATCATTCGCGCAACGCGCGCCTGAGGCCACGATATGAGCCAGCCGCATCTGTAGGAGCGCCTGCGCCGTCGCCTGGGAGGCCACGCCATGCGCGCCTGTGACGCTTGCCAGCGTTATCTGTGTCAGCGCGCCTGCCGCCACGAGCGGGCGCAGATAGCGGGCGTCGGCCTGCGCCAGCGCAGAGCGTTCGGCGTGCGCCAGGATGGGAGCAAATCCGCTCCGCCGCAGGCGACGGATCAGAGAGAAGCATGCGCCGAGGTCAAACACAGTGGGCAGCGAGAGCAAGACATATGGGCCGTCGTTGATGGTGGCGATTGCGCCGCGCCCCAGCAACGCCTCGATGCTGACGCCTTCCACCGTCAGGCGCTCGTTAAGCCGCGTTTCATGGCCGACGTAGAGACGCACGGCCAGCCCTGCGTTACGCGCCACCTTTTGCACCGCCGCCGCCCGTGTGAGCAGATCGCACTGCCCAACAATGCCCGGCGCGCTGCTCTTGAGGATATCCGCCGCGCCGCCAATGGGCGCAAAGTAGGGCGTTGCGACAATATCGGTGACGCCCACCCGCGCAAGGGAGGCAAGCAGCGCAAGCGATTCTTCGAGCGTGGCCGGACCGTCGCCAAGCGCGGGCAGAGTATGTGTGTGCAGGTCGAAAAGCTGCCGTTCTGATTGTCCTGAAGAGAATGGGTTCGTCAAGGTGATGTTTCCTAGCAGCGCTGAATCCAGGCGTATGAGCAAGCATTCTGCTGTCGCTATGGGTCACTTCGGGTTACTAGAGAGAGGCGTCAAACACCCCCTGTCTGTAGCATACAACATATCATACGAACGACGGTACCAAAAGATACCGTTCGCCTCATTCAAGGCGCCAAACGTGCGGTACCATCGTCTTTATAGCAACGGGACTCCTGTCGTAACAGAGGAACGGAAGCAAGGTGTGAAACGTTTAGATGTGCAGAGACGAGAGACGACCATGAGTTGGCGCCTTGTACCGTGCGCTCTGGAAGACGCCTGCATGACTGCGCCTAAACCGGTTGTCCCCTGAAAGAACCACAGTGAACGGCAAGGCTTGCAAAACGTGCGGGCCTCGTGTATACTATGGTATATCAATTCATACCATGCTCTTGTTCAGCTACAAATAAGAGTATGGGCCAGAGCGACGCAGGCGCGGTCTGCGCTTCGCCTGAGTTACACTGATGGAGAATACACCACCATGCGCTATACCAGCGATGAAAACCGGAGATATGCCTTCCGCGATTGGCTGCGCTCAGAACTGGCGCGGCTCGACTTTTACCAACGGCGCGGAGACCGCTATCTGGTGAGTGAGTTTGCACGTTATGCGCAACAAAAGGGCGCTCGCGTTGAGGAGGTTAGCCTGGGGCGTTATTTGCGCGAAGACAACCCTGTGCTGCCCACGCCCGAAAGTTGCCGTGAGCTTGCCCGTGCGCTGGATCGCCATCCCGCCGAGGCGCTGTTGGAGGCGGGCTACCTCACGCCCGAAGACTTCTACTATATGCCTGGGCCTGAGGTTGGCCCCGAGACGCTTGAACAGCAGCGCGAAGAGATCGCGCGCGCCAGCTACCTTCCTGAGGCGATCCGCCAGCAGATGCAGGCGGCGCTTGACCGCCAGCTTCAGATGTTGCAGTTGCCCATCCAGCCGCAGGCGGAGACTGATGTGGAGGCTCCTACCGCGCAAACGGAGGAGCGCGCACGTCCCATCGAACAGGAAGAGACCGACATCCTCGATCAACCCCAGCAGGCGTCGGGCGCGCCCAAAGCCAAAGGGGTAGGGGGGCTGGCTGGAACCAACGGCGTCAATGGCGGCCCACGTCGCTCTGGCCCCAGCTTCTAAG
>JAJPIU010000258.1 GCA_021324535.1 Pseudomonadota bacterium | reverse complement strand
GGCCAGCTTCGCCGCAAGATCGAGCCAAACCCCAGCCGCCCGATCTACCTGCTGACCGAGCCGGGAGTCGGCTATCGCCTGCGCAGCCCCGAAGAGTGACCCAAATAGTGACCCGAATAAGGCAGTGTGCCCCACCCCTTTCTCTATCTGCCACATCCTGAGAAAACCTTGAGCGATTCAGTGCGCCATCTTGAGAACGCCTTGAGCGGTTCGGCGCTATGTTCTGTTGCGGAAACGCTACGGGAATGCCGCCGCAGGAGTGAAAGGCAAAAAGCTATGCCGCGTGTGCTGTTGATCGAAGACGAAACACCGCTCAGGCGCATCATCATGCTGAATCTTGTACGGCATGGCTACACCGTGGCCGAGGCTGATAGCGCAGCCAGCGCCGAAGAAGAACTTCTGGCGGCCCAGGCGCTCGATATGCCTTTCGACGTAATCCTGCTGGATGTCAATCTGCCGGATCAGACCGGCTGGGAGGTGCTGCGGCATGCTGCGCTTGCCGGTGTGCGTCGCCCCAGGGTGATTGTGGTCTCCGCGCTCAGGCCACCTGCCGCGCGCATCGAGGAGTTCCGCCCAGAGGGCGCGCTCGTCAAGCCGTTTCCGATTGACGCGCTGCTCCGCCTGTTGGAGCGCACCCTCGCGCAGCCTGCGTCTGAGGAAAGCGCCTCCTCGGAGGTAGCTGGCGCATAATCGCTTTCGAGAAAGGAAGCCGAGACCTATGGCCGATGCGTTATTCGCGCTGGTGACGGTCGCCACCTTTGGCGTGTTCATCGCGTATGCCGCCTGGTGCGAGAGGCAATGACCTCTCCCCCGGCCCCTCCCCATCGATGGGGAGGGGGGCTGTCCCTGCCCGCCTGGGAAGAGAATGTGTTGGTGGCTTTAGCCACCTCAGCAGCGATCCTGCCTCCTTCCCGTGTGGGGAAGGGGGGTGAGGGAGAGGTTAGCATACCCATGATCGAGTACATCATCACCGGGCTGATTGCCCTGGGCGTCAGCGTCTACCTCATGGTGGCGCTGTTGCGGCCCGACAAGTTTTAGTATCGAGGCGGTGAGAACCCCGTGACCTTCACATTTAACGGTGTGGCGCAGATTCTTGTGTTCTTCGCCCTGTTGCTCCTGCTGACGAAGCCGCTGGGCCTCTACTTGGTGGCCGTCTTCGAGAAGAAGAACACCTGGTTTGAGCCGGTCTTTCGTCCGGTCGAGCGGGCGATTTACTGGGCATGTGGCGTGGATGAGCGCCGTGAACAGGGCTGGAAAGCCTACACCATTGGCATGCTGCTCTTCGAGGGCGCCGGATTGCTGCTCCTCTATCTGATAGAGCGCATCCAAAGCGCGCTGCCGCTCAATCCGGCAGGTCAGACGAACGTTGATCCACTGCTCTCCTGGAATACGGCGGCCAGCTTTACCACCAACACCAACTGGCAGAACTACAGCGGCGAGACCACCATGAGCTATCTCACGCAGATGGTGGGGCTGGCCTCGCATAACTTCACCTCCGCTGCCGTGGGCATCGTGCTGGCGGTCGCCGTCGTGCGCGGCCTGACCCGAAGGAGCGTCCAGCATTTGGGCAACTTCTGGGTAGACCTGACGCGCTGCACGCTCTATCTATTGATTCCCATCTGCCTGGTCTACGCGCTCTTCCTGGTATGGCAGGGCGTGCCCGACAACTTCAGCGGCTATATCCAGGTGACATCGCTCGAAGGGTTCAAGCAGCTTATTCCCCAGGGGCCGGTCGCCTCGCAGGAGGCGATCAAGATGCTTGGCACGAACGGCGGCGGTTTCTTCAACGCCAACTCCGCCTACCCCTACGAGAACCCCACCCCATTCAGCAACCTGATCGAGATGCTCTCGATCTTCGCGATTCCCGCTGGGCTGGTCTACTTCTTTGGCAAGCTGACGGGCGATACGAAGCAGGGCTGGGCGATCTTCAGCGCGATGGCGATCCTCTTCCTGGTTGGCGCATTTATCGCACTTGGCGCGGAGCAGGCGGGCAATCCACAGTTGACCGCGCTGGGGGTGAACCAGAGCGCGAACGAGTGGGCGCTGGCGCAGCCAGGCGGCAACATGGAAGGGAAGGAGATGCGCTTTGGCATCGGCTCTTCCACCCTCTTTGCCACCGTCACCACCGACGCCTCGTGCGGCGCGATCAATAGCTGGCTCGATAGCTATACGCCTATTGGCGGCATGATCCCCCTGGTCAACATGGAACTTGGCGAGATCGTCTATGGCGGCGTCGGCTCAGGGCTGTACGGCATGCTGGTCTTCGCCATCCTTGCTGTGTTCATCGCCGGGCTGATGGTTGGGCGCACGCCGGAATATCTGGGTAAGAAGATCGAGCAGTATGAGATGAAGATGGCCTCGCTGGCGATCCTGATCCTGCCTGCCTTCGCCCTGAGTTTCACGGCGCTTGGCCTTGTCACGCAGCCAGGGCTGGCTGCGATTGCCAACGGAGGGCCGCACGGGCTGACCGAAGTGCTCTACGCCTATAGCTCGATGGTGGAAAACAACGGCTCGGCCTTCGCTGGGTTAGGCACGACAACGATAGGCAATCCCTCGTTTGTCTTCTACAACTGGACGGGCGCGTTTGTCATGCTGATTGGACGCTTCGCCTTTGTGATTCCCATCATGGCGCTGGCAGGCTCGCTTGGGAAGAAAAACGTCGTGCCAGCCGGGGCAGGCACCTTTCCCACGAATGGCGCGCTCTTCACAGGCTTGCTGATCGGCGTGATCATCATCGTTGGCGCGCTGACATTCTTCCCGGCGTATGCGCTTGGCCCGATTGTCGAGCATTTGCAGATGATCAACGGTATTTCGCATTGATTGCGGTGGGCGGACAGGCGGGTGGTTAAAACCGCGCCTAGGGGCTGCGCCACAAAGTCCGCCTGCGCGGACTCAGGATTTCGGAAAGCTGGTTTTTCCTATGATAGAAGCTGATCAGACGTCGCAGACGCCAACGACTGCGGGCGCGCCAACTCCGCGACGCGGGCGGATCGGCAGTCGGGTGGCTAAATCGCGCATGCCGCGACGCGCCGCCTCGCTCTTCGACCCGACGATCACACGACGGGCGATTGGCGACTCATTCAAGAAGCTTGATCCACGCATCCAGGCGCGCAACCCGGTGATGTTCGTCGTCGAGATCGGCAGCGTTGTGACCACCGTCGAGTGGATACACACCCTCATCGATCCGACGCTGGCGGGTGATCGCGGGTTTGTGTTTGCTGTAACGGTCTGGCTGTGGTTTACTGTGCTGTTCGCGAACTTCGCCGAGGCAATGGCCGAGGGACGCGGCAAAGCTCAGGCTGACACCCTGCGCCGCGCGCGCAGCGATACCCCCGCCAGGCGGTTGATCCTCAAGGCGGGCGCGCACCCCACCCGTGAGACGGCCACCGAGCAAGTTGGCGCGCCACAACTCCGTAAGGGCGATATTGTGCTGGTGGAGGCAGGCGATACGATCCCCGGCGACGGCGAGGTAATCGAGGGGGTCGCCTCAGTAGACGAGTCGGCGATCACTGGCGAGTCGGCGCCCGTCATTCGCGAGAGCGGCGGCGACCGGTCGGCGGTAACGGGCGGCACGCGCGTCCTCTCCGACTGGATACTCGTGCGCATCACCTCCAACCCTGGCGAGACGTTCCTCGACCGCATGATCTCCCTGGTGGAGGGCGCCAATCGCCAGAAGACGCCGAACGAGATCGCACTCAATATCTTGCTGGCCGTGCTGACAATCATCTTCCTGCTGGCCGTCGTCACCTTGGAGCCGTTCGCCATCTATTCGGGCAATCCTGTCAGCATCACGGCGCTGATCGCGCTGCTGGTCTGCCTGATCCCTACGACTATCGGCGGGCTGCTCTCGGCGATTGGCATCGCGGGGATGGATCGCCTGGTGCAGCGCAACGTACTGGCGGTCAGTGGGCGCGCGGTGGAGGCGGCGGGCGATGTGGATGTGTTGCTGCTGGATAAGACAGGCACCATCACCCTGGGCAACCGCATGGCCAGCGAGTTCATTCCCGTCAAAGGGGTGGATGAGGAGGCGCTTGCGGAGGCGGCGCTGCTTTCGTCGCTGCCCGATGAGACGCCTGAAGGCCGCTCGATTGTGGTGCTAGCCAGCGATCACTATGGCATGAAGGCTGATCAAGAGGCTGTCAACCATCTGAGGCTCATTCCCTTTAGCGCCACCACCCGTATGAGCGGCGTGGATATGAACGACACATCGGCAGCCGATAGCGCGCAGGCCAACGGACTACGGCAGATTCGTAAGGGCGCGGCGGACGCGGTGTTGCAGTGGGTCAACGAGCGCGGCGGCCCGCTGCCCGCCGACCTGACGCCCGCCGTTGAGCGCATTGCCCGCTCAGGTGGCACGCCGCTGGTAGTGGCCCAACAGGTCGGCGCAGAACCGGCGCAGGTGTTGGGGGTGATCTACCTCAAGGATGTCGTCAAAGCGGGGATGGCCGAACGCTTCGAGGAGCTGCGCAAGATGGGTATCCGCACGGTGATGATCACCGGAGACAATCCATTGACGGCGGCGGCGATTGCCAGAGAGGCGGGGGTGGATGACTTTCTGGCGCAGGCGACGCCCGAAACGAAGCTCAAACTGATTCGCGAACAACAAACCGGCGGACGACTTGTAGCGATGACGGGCGACGGCACAAACGACGCGCCCGCGCTGGCCCAGGCCGATGTGGGCGTCGCGATGAATACGGGCACGCAGGCGGCAAAAGAAGCGGGCAACATGGTTGACCTCGACTCAAATCCGACCAAGCTGATCGAGATCGTCGAGGTAGGCAAGCAGCTCTTGATTACCCGGGGCGCACTGACCACCTTCAGCATCGCCAATGACGTAGCCAAATACTTCGCCATCATCCCGGCTGTCTTCGTTGCCACTTACCCACAATTACAAACGCTCAACATCATGCGGCTTTCCACACCACATAGCGCGATCCTCGCGGCGGTAATCTTCAACGCGCTGATCATCATCGCGCTCATTCCGCTGGCGTTGCGCGGTGTGAAGTTCCGGCCCATCGGCGCGGGCAAACTGCTCCAGCGCAATCTACTGATCTACGGCCTCGGTGGGATTATCCTGCCGTTCATCGGCATCAAGATTATTGACTTGTTGTTGGTCGCGCTACATCTGGCTTGACCTATCCTCCTGGCCCCCTTCCCCATGCGGGAAGGGGGTGATGGAACGAAGAGACGGATTGCGAAGCGTGATCCAGAAAGCGATAGAGAGACTATGAGCGCATCGAGACCCGCTCGCAGGGCGTCCACCAGCCGATCACGCGAAACAGCGGCCACATCAAAAGCCGTGACATCGCCGGAGACGGCGGACAAAACAGCAACGGAGACTACAACCGACACATCACAGCAACCCGACCTGCAGGAGCGTGAGCCGTTCTGGCGTATGTCATTGCGGCTGCTACGGCCTGCCATTGTGGCGACGCTTGCGCTGACCCTTATCACTGGGATTATCTATCCGCTGGTGGTGATGGGCCTGGCGCAGGCCATCTTCCCGTCGCAGGCCAACGGCTCGATTATCTACGTGAACGGCAAGCCTGTCGCATCGAGCCTGATCGGTGAATACTGGACGCAGGCGAGATACTTCCACGGACGCCCTTCGGCCACGTTGCCGGGGCCGTACAACGCGGCTAACTCAGGTGGCTCAAACCTGGGGCCAACCAACTCGGCGCTGAAGATGACTGTGAAGCAGCGTATCGCCGCGCTCCGCAAGGAGAATCCCGATGTGCCGCCGGGAACGCCGATTCCGGTCGATCTGGTGACGGCCTCAGCCTCAGGCGTTGACCCTGATATTTCGGTGGCGGGAGCGTACTATCAGATTCCGCGTGTGGCAAAGGCGCGCCATCTCTCGCAGGCGGTCGTCACCCAGATCGTCAATGCCCACATCCAGGGGCGCTTCCTGGGCGTGTTTGGCGAACCACGCGTCAATGTCGTCGAACTCAATATGGCGCTCGACGCTTATTCACAGCAGCATGCGCAAAGTAGCCACACTTCCCTTGCGGCGGAGCAAGACGCTCCACAGGCAATGAAATTTCCTCAATCAGCAGCGGAGGAATAGAAAGGGGCGATCAGCATGACAGGTGACGACTCCGCGCATGAGCAACGGCCTGACCCCGACGAACTGCTGGATCGCTATGGCCTGCGTGAATCGCCGGTTTCCTCTACTGAGGACAGCGAAGATGATGAGGATGACGTCCCAGCGCCACAGGCCAGCAATGGGCATCGCCCGGCACGTGGGCGGCTGCGTATCTATTTGGGGATGGCGGCGGGTGTCGGCAAAACCTACGCCATGCTCAACGAGGGACGCCGCCGCAAGGAGCGCGGTACCGATGTGGTCATTGGCTACGTGGAGACGCACAGCCGCCCACGCACCGCCGAACAGATAGGGGATCTGCCAATCATTCCACGCAAGCGCATCACCTATCGTGGCGTCACGCTTGAAGAGATGGATGTGGACGCTATCCTGAAGCGCCATCCCACCGTCGCGCTGGTGGATGAGCTGGCGCACACCAACGCGCCTGGCTCCCGCAACGCCAAGCGCTACCAGGATGTGCAGGAGTTGCTCGCCGCCGGAATTACAGTCGTGACAACGCTCAATATCCAGCATCTCGAAGGCCTCAACGATCTCATCGAATCCATTACCGGCGTGCGGCAGCGCGAAACTCTGCCTGATCACATCCTCGATGAGGCCGATGAGGTAGAACTTGTTGACATCGCGCCCGACGCGCTTCGTGCGCGCCTGCGGCATGGCAACGTCTATCCGGCGGAACGGGCGCAGCGCGCGCTCGATAACTATTTCAGCGCCAGTAACCTGACGGCGTTGCGTGAGCTGGCGTTGCGGCGCACGGCGGAGAAGACCGAGGCGCAGCTTGAAGGGATGATGCGTGGCGGAGAGCAAGTGGACGCCAACGCCTGGAAGACGACAGCCACCGAGCGGGTGATGGTCGCCTTCGACGCGCGCCCCCATTCTCAGCAGCTTCTGCGCGATGGCTGGCGGCTGGCGCGTGGCCTGAAGGCGCCGCTGCTGGCTGTCACCGTTAGCCGCTCGCTCTGGCAGGGCGCCCAGGCGCATCAGGCACATAGTGATCACATGGGCGCCGATGACGCCCTGCGGGCAAATGAGCGGCTAGCCGAAGACCTGGGCGCGGAGGTTGTGCATCTGCAAGGGATGGATGTCGCGGCGACGCTGGCGCGCATTGCTCGTGAGCGGCATGTCACGCAGATTGTGATCGGTCAGCCGACGAAAGGCCGCTGGCAAGAGATGATTTTTGGTTCGGTCGTCAATCGCCTGCTGCGCATGAATATCGGCGCTGATATTCATGTGGTTCCTCTGCGGGGCGCGGGCGGCAAGGCTTCTGGCTGAAAGAGCAGGAAGCGCAGGCGAGGTTCGCGCTACAATTTCCAGAGCGAGCGTTAACGACAAGCCACCCAACGGACTGGCATCTGGAGATTGGAAAGACGAAAGACCCTATTATGCCTGCCGAGCAGCCACTTGTTCTCCAACCTGGTGCGCGTATCCTGGTAATCAAGTTAGCGACGGCTGGCGATTTGCTGCTGACGACGCCTGCCCTGCGCGCGTTGCGGCGGCGTTACCCAAACGCTCGGCTCGACATTTTGACGACGCCCCAAGCCGCGCCGCTGCTTAGCGCGTCGCCGCTGGTGGATCATCTCTACACGCTTTCGACCAGCACGCCTGGCGTAAAAGCTCTAGCCGCCAGCAATACATTAGCGCGCCTGCGCCTGAACGCTTACGACGCCACACTGCTGTTTCATCATCTGACGCTTCCGGCCGGGCGGCTAAAGCATCGTGCGTTGCTCAGGGCGATTGGCGCGCCGCTGACGATTGGCCTCGACAACGGGCATGGCGGCTTCCTGGCGAGGCGCGTCCCCGACGCTGGCTTTGGCGCGCGGCATGAGGCGGAGTATTTCCTGGCGGTGGCCGAGGCGCTCGACGCGCGGCTTCCCGCTGGCGAACAAGGCTTGCGGCTGGCCGATCTGGGCTGGGACGATCTTCAGAGAGCCGAGCGCCAGCCCAATCATCCTCCGCTCATCGCGCTACACCCCGGCGCGGGGAGCTATAGCCTCGCGCGCCGCTGGCCGATAGAGAACTTTGCGCGGCTGGCGCTTGCGTTGCATGAGGCGCACAAGACGCGCTTCGTTGTTGTCGGCGGGCCGGAGGAGCAGGCGCTACGCGAACACCTGCTTGAAGCGGTAAGGAATCCCACATGGATGGAATTACAGGATCACAGGGCGTCCGCTCTTCAATCTCCTCCCACGCATGGACAAGGCGTTACCTTCAGGCGCCGCTCTAGTGGCTATCGGGCATTGGCGGAGACGCTGAGCCAGTGCGATCTCTTTATCGGCAATGATTCGTTTCCGATGCACCTGGCGACCGCTGTGGGGCTTCCGGTTGTCGCCATTTTCGGGCCATCAAATCATCGCGCGTGGGGGCCATATGCGCCCGATACGCCAGAGCGCGTGGCTGTCGTGCGGCGCGACGACCTGGCGTGCAGCCCGTGTTTCTATCGCGGGCATGCGCTAGGCCAACGTGAAGGATGCCCGGCGCGCCCTTGCCTGACCAGGCTCGCGGTGGAGGCGGTATCCGACACGGCGCAACGGCTGCTCACCTGAAGATCTATCTTATGAGCAGAGGATGTATAAGCGTTTCCGCATGCTACGCTGTGCTACACTATGAAACGTGTGGATGATGTGCGACAAGCGGGAGGATGAAACGCCGATGTGCGCACGGATCGTCGAGCGCGGAGAAGACGCCGAACGCGCTGAGTCGCCAGAAACGTCGGAGCTATTCGCCACAGCGTCCCAGAGCGAACAGAGCGAACGGGCGCCCGGAGCGGTACGCCATCGCCCTTTGCGGAGGAGCCGAGTTGGCGAGGCGTTGGTCGTGGCGGTCACACTGGCGCTGGCGCTGGCGCTGCGGCTGGCGCTGGCGGCGCGCGGCTGGCCCACCGTCAATAGCGATCAGGCGACGTTTGGCCTGATGGTAAACGACATCCTGCACGGGCGAGCGTTCCCTATATTTTTCTATGGCCAGCACTATCTTGGCGCGTTGCAGGCGTATCTCGATGCGCCACTCTTTGCGCTGATGGGGCCAAACAGCTTCACCCTGCATTTCGCGCTGACGCTGCAAACGCTGCTGGCCTTCCTCGTACTGTATGCCTTCACACGCATGGTCTATTCGCCGCTGGTCGCCTGGGGAACGCTTGCGCTGCTGGCGCTGGGGCCAACGCAATCGCTTGACTACGAGCTATATCCCGGCACCCATACGCAAGACATTTTGCTCTATGGCGCGCTGCTGCTCTGGCTGACCATGCTGCGCCTGCGCCAGCCATTGGGAGCCACCTGCCAGCGCACGAAGATCGCTCTCCTGTTTTGCATTGGCGTGGCGGCTGGACTGGGCTTCTGGGGCACCTTCCTGGTGACACCGTTTATCGTTGTGGCGCTAGCCGCGCTGGTGGGCTATCGCGCGCTCAGTCTACGCAGACGTTGGTTGGCCGACAGGGACGCCGCCGCGCTACGGCGCAACCTGTGGGGGGCGGCGCGCGAGGCGGGAATGTTTATTGCGGGCGCGTGGCTTGCGCTGATCCCGTTTCTGGAGGCGTCGTTCGCCAGCCATTGGGTGGTGGTTCACGAGGTGTTTTCGGCGGCGGGTGGCGGTGTCAAAGAGACCGGCTCACCCAGCCTCATAGAGCGGCTGATCGCTTATGCGCATCAGGCGGCTGGTGTCTTTTTCGTTGGACTGCCCAGCATGTTCTACCGCTCGGCGCTCTGCCCGGCGTGTGTGCCCTGGCCCGCGCCCAGCGCCCATGCGACGCCACAACAGGCCTGGCAGGCCGCGCTGATCTGCGCGCCGATCTCACTGCTGGCGATTGGTTTCTGGTTGCTTGCCGCGCTTCCGCTCGCACGCGATAGCCTCGCCGCAGGCAGACGTATTATCACTCACTGGCGACAACGGCGCGCCGAGCCTGCCGGTGTGGCCTCTGTTGCGACCATCGCCACGGTGCAACCGTCTACGGGGGAAGACCTCACAACCGATGCGCAACCATTTGAGCCGCGCTGGTGGGGACGCTGGATGCTTGTGACAGCGGCGGCGCTGAGCGTGCTGATCTATCTGACCTCTAACGCGGCGTATCTCTATCCCGGCACATCGGATCGCTATCTGTTGGGGCTGTATCTTTGTTGGCCGTTGCTGGCCGCGCCACTCTGGCAGGGCGCCGCCACGCTGGTAGGTATGCTTCGGCGGCGCTGGCAAACGATGCGCGCACAGATTCAGGGTTTCCGTCGTCTCGCAACGTTCAGCGCGGCGCATGCGCGATCCCTTGCGCTGCCAACATTGGCGACCATCACATTGATTGCCGTCTGCTGGCTCAACATCATTGGCATTCAGCAGAGCATCCAGGTAAGCGCCAATCGTCAGGTGTACGGCGTGCCCGCAGGAATACGCGACACCCAGGTGATCGCGTTTCTGGAAGCCCATCACGCGGATCGCTTCTATACGACGTATTGGACGTGCTATCGGCTGATGTTCGAGTCTGGCGAGCGATTGACCTGCTCGGTAGTGAACAACGCCAACCCCTTTGCGCCTGGCTTCAACCGTATTCCAGCGTACATGGCGCTGGTCGGGCGGTCAGCGCATCCGGCGTATGTCTTCGACACGACAACGCATGAGGTCACATCGCAAGTCATAGATCTGGTGGCGATGCGTATTGCAGCGGACGATCCCCCATTCAGTGGCTACCGGCGTGCGATGCTAAACGCTTATGTCATCTATTACTTTGCGGGCGGGTAATATTCTTGCAGGCGCTTTCGCGCCTCTGTCTTGATAAGCCACATGAAATGCTCAATCGCCTCGGATTTCCCCTTCCTAATACTGCCTATGACGGCGGCCACACCTTTCCGAATTTGCCCCTTGACACACATGCTACTCTGTGTTACTATGTACCAGTAGTAAGTATTACTGATATGCAGTAACGCAGATATGCGGCAGCACAGAGTAGTAGGGGGTGATGATACTGGATAACCTGACGGAGATGCTGAAAGGCGTCTTAGAGGGCTGTGTCCTTGAGATTATCAGCCGTAAGCAAACCTACGGCTACGAGATCACGCGGCAGCTTCATGCCCTTGGATTCACCGACGTGGTAGACGGAACGGTGTACACCATTTTGGTACGGCTTGAAAAAAACAAGCTCGTGGACATTGAGACCAGGCCGTCCGAGATGGGGCCGCCGAGAAAGTTTTTCACGCTCAACGACGCGGGGCGCGAGGAGTTACGCCGATTCTGGGCAAAATGGGAGTTCGTCGCGTCAAAGATCAACGAATTGCGGGAGGGCAACGATGAGCGGACTGCTTGAGTTT
>JAJPIU010000235.1 GCA_021324535.1 Pseudomonadota bacterium | reverse complement strand
TTGATGGCGCCCGCTCTCAAATGTAACTTGCATGCTAAAGCCGTGCAACGTGCTCTAAGACTTCTGCAATGAGAGGTGACCGGAGGTCGTCCCTGCCCCCGCCGCATCACTGCATTATCGGCATGATGGCTTCGGGATGCTCTATCGGCACATGTGTGCGGACATTAGGCCGTAATGTACCCGATCTCACTCTTCGCGGTAAACCAGACATGGCCATCGGGTCCGGCGGTGATTCCGGTTGGGCCGCTGGTAGGGTCAGGGAGAGCATACTCGGTGATCGCGCCTTGGGGGCTAATTCGCCCGATCGTGCTGGCGCTTATGTGGCTGTTGCTGTCTTCTCTGAACTCAGTAAACCAGAGATCGCCATCCGGCCCGGCAGTGATCATGTATGGAGCGCTATAAGGGTTCGGGAGTGGGTATTCCGTAACCTTACCAGTAGGCGTAATCTTTCCGATCCGGTTCTTGCTTCTCTCGGTAAACCAGAGATTGCCATCCGGCCCAGCCGTAATCCCCAGTGGCTCGCTCTTGGCCACTGGGAGAGGGAATTCGGTGATCGCGCCAGCCGGAGAGATACGCCCGATCGCGTTTCCGCCGCTCTCCGTGAACCAGAGATTGCCATCCGGTCCAGTTGCAATCATATACGGGAGACTGTCCACGCCAGCTGGCAGCGGAAACTCGGTGATCGCGCCCTTGGGGCTGATCCGCCCAATCTTACCTGTATGGAACTCGGTAAACCAGAGATTGCCGTCGGGTCCTGCGGTGATCCCGCGTGGGAGGCTGAGAACGGCTGGGAGGGGAAACTCGGTGATGATGCCAGTGGTCGTGATGCGGCCAAGAGAAGATCCCCCGGCCGTGAACCAGAGATTGCCGTCTGGCCCAGCGATGATGACGCCCACCCCGCCGCAAGGCGGGCAATCGAGATACTCCGTGACTGCCCCAGTGGGCGTCATGCGTCCGATCAGGCTCAAATCAGCAGTGAACCATAGGTTGTGGTCGGGTCCAGTGGTAATCTCTGCCGCTCTGGTGCTGGCTGGAAGGAGGAATTCCGTGGTACTGCCGCCACGCCCGGTAAATGTTCTTGGAGCAAGAGCAAAGGTGCGGAATGGAGTGGGCACGCTGACTGACGACAGCTTGGCATGAGGGGGAACGACAGCGGCGGTTATAGACAAAGTTCCTGCGACGACCGTAACGGCAAGCACTGTGGCGGCCAGCGCCTTGATCGCTACCGCGTTGTCTGTGGCTTCGTTCGCTCCTGAGGTCGCCGCCGCGTGACCTGTCGTGACCTGAGCTAAAGACCCGCGTTGGCTCGGAACCGGGAGCGTGCGCCGCTCAAGAGGCCACGAATCAGTCCAATCAAAACCTGCCAGCAAGGCGCCCAATCCGCCGACAAACAGAAAGATACCGATAAGCGCAGTAGAACCCAGCGCCATCAGGACACATCCACACACGATGCCGGTGATGCCAGACCCGATGGCAGCCCTCCCTTGCTGGCGGCAATACGCTTGATACGGTGAAAGTGGATACCTGTTATGGGTTTCATCGTACAGACGGGCGCGCTCAGGTAACACGTAGGCCAGACCAATAACGATCACGATGGCGGACAGCACTTCCGCGCCAATGATGACTTTCCCTTGCCACGCTTGAATATAGGCCATCATCCCAGAGAAATCTTGCGTCTTACTCGCAAAAGCGGGCAATCTGCCTGTGCTTTCTAGAACTAAATACGTAGCAACAACTCCGACAGCCGGATAGGACAAGAGTAGTGTCAGGCCCCAAACTACTACGGTCAGCGGAATACTGCCGAGTTGAACGGGATTGGATGTTGGGATCCGTAGTCCGTGACGGATGCTCAAATAGCAGATCCCACCAAGGACTGATGCTGTACTGATCGCGAGCAGAAACTGACCAGCACCCAATAGTGGAATCGAGAACCCCCACATCGCACCGACGCTGAGTAAGAGGCTTCCGCGCAACCAGCGATTAGACATATAGTATCCCTTCCTCTGCTATAGCGCAGCCAATACACTGCATGGCCCATGTGGTGGCGGAGTCTCCATCCTACCTGCTCAGTTCACAGCACGAAATATAGCATAATATAGCATAGTGGTCGCACGATAACAACTCCCTATCCCGCTCCGGGTGCGCGTACGAGTATCACTACAGCGCCTCACAAAGACCTTGAGCGGCCAGAGCGTATCGCGCGAAAGCCGGTACGCAGGGGGCAGTAAGAAACTGTACGAGAAGGCTTCCCGCCGCGTTTCATGCCAACAGGAATGCCCTCCGAAGGTGGTAGTCACACTCGTTTCGGATAGGGTATCTCCTGGAAGGTTCTTGGGAACTCCACCCCTTCTCGTACAGTTTCTAGTGGGCAGGCGCTCGCTCGGTCGAGATGGCATGGATATCGCCGTGTGTGAGGAACTGACGCTGCACTTGTGGCTTTTGGTTCTCGGTCGAAATGAGGGCGCGCAGTTCAGCATCCAAGAGGACACGCGGCTGATCGGGATCGATTACCACGTTGTCCCGTAGGCAGTAGAACAGACGGTTCCAGTTTTCCATCGCGCGATCCCAGGCCGAGTATTGCACGGTCTCCTCTTTGTCCGCACGCACCATACGCACCACCGCGATGTAGGAAAGCGCCAAGCCGACAAGGATCGCGCGAAGCTAATGATATCAGAGCCGACCTGCACGACGGTTGACCACGGCGACTGCGAATTCGCCCCTAGCTCAACAAACAAGTAGAAATTTCCAGCGAGGTAGATGGCAAAACTGGCGACGATCCAGGGCGCCATGCGGGCATTGCTGGTAGGCATCGCCGGAGGTGCGATGCGCTCGGCGCCTACGTCGAATGCGGCCTGAGCAGTTCGTACCTCGTCTGTTTGATGGCAAATCGGGCAGCGCGGCGCCTGTGCAGGCTGCTGAGTTTGCGCCGCAATGGTAGATGCCCCCGTGTACATGTCTCCATCGGTGGGTTCCTCGTGCACCGGGATCGTCGGGATAGCCGCAGAAGTCGCCATAGCTCGAAACCTCGCTCTCACTACTCTGCCATGCGTGAGGCGTTTGACTGGCGTCGTAATGGCGCGTCTCAATGGCAGAGGCTCGCACATCCCTATGCTTCTGCCAGGTGTTGTCGCCAACGGCCCAATGGCGTTCCTCCAGAGAGGTGCAATCGTTTGGAATGCAAGGATCCTGCCAATACACGTCTGTCGTTGACACAGCATCCTTAGCCAGCATGAGGAACGCAGAATTGGCGCCATTCAGGTAAAAATTACGTGCGGCGCCTCTCAACGCTTAGATGCGTTTCGAGCGATCCGAATGGCATGCGCTTGGAGTGTTAGATGCTCCTGTAACCCTGCACAGACAACATCACAGAGTGTCAGCGCGCTCTCATCGGCAACCGCATAATACGTGCTCGTACCAACTTTACGTCTCCGCACCAGCCCGCCTTGCGCCATTGCCGCGAGATGCTTCGAGACATTTGCCTGTCCCGCGCCAGTGAGCGCCACCAGATCGCCTACATTACGCTCATGCTCTGCCAGCGCAGCCAGTAGTTTGAGCCGCACAGGTTCTCCCAAAAGACGAAAGCGCGCCGCAATCTGATCCACAACCTCGTCTGACATCACCTGCGCCATCACATGCGTTTTTTCATCGTGCGTTTCGCTACGCGCCTGTGCGAGTGGCGGCTGCCTGGAGTCGTCGCGTTCGGCGTTGTTGGTCTTCGTCCGTGTCATATAGGAGGTTCTCTCGTTTGCTGTCCAGTGTTCATTCATTACTGCACAGTATGCGTTCTGGCTTGCTCCTTCATGTTACTACATAACCATAGAGGAATGCAATGAGCGTCAGCACATCGTGCGCTGGCGATGAGGACACGATGCTCTCAGGCATCACTCCAACGCGCTCGACGTTCCAAATGTCTCAGTGCGCGTTTGCTCGTGCAACCTGTTGAGTATTGCCTGCGTTGCGTAGAGATGACGACGCCAGGGCGCTAAAACGTCTTGCCAGGAGCCGACGGCCTCAATCCATTCCTGGCATGCGGCCTGCCACTCCTCTGCCAGGGCGCGCAGGCCGACCAGTAGATCGCCCGTTCGCCCATCCAACCCCGATAGCGCAAAGACCTGCTCCAGCATCTGCGCGCGCGTCACCAAACCAACGTTCGCGCCCAGCGCCTGCGCCTGCCGGCGCATTTCTCGTTTCGAGAGAAACCATCCACTGGTCGCTGGGATACATAACATCCTCGTGATCAGACGCAGATCGTCATCTGGCTGCGCCTCCACCACATCCTGCATATTGGCTGACGCATCTGCCGCGCCAACTGTACCTCCTCCGTCCCCTGCCAGCTCCGCGCCGTCTGAAGGCGCCAGGCGCGCGCTGGCCTGAAGCGTCGCCGCCACCAAACCCGCCAGTCGCCCGTAAAAGCCACGTGGGTCTTCACGCTCCAACGCCGTGAGGTAGAGCGGCGCCCAGGACAACACCTCGCGCATTACAAGCGACGCAGCTCCCAGTCGCTCGGCTTGCGCCAGGGCGCGCAGGTACAACCCGAGATGATCAGGCGACGCCAGGCGCTCATGCTCCGGCGCGACTTGAAGGCGTCCTTGATGTGTGTGGAGGAAATCGCTCCATTGGCGCGCGCTTTCTCCGCCGATGACTGCCGCTGCATCACGATATAGCGCAGCGTAGGGCGGCGCCTCGATCAGGAACAGGCGCGCATAGTCGGCGCGCAACTGGCGCAGGCCGTGCGCGGTGGTGGGGGGATCGAGGGCGCGCGCCAGGAACGGATCGGCGGCCAAGCGCTCTGCCAGTGGCGCATCTAACTCACGAAGGAGCAGATCGGCGAGGGTGTCGAGCAACGCGGCGCGACCAGCACGAAACGCCTCATCATCTGTAGTATCTGGTGCAGACGATTCAGACGATTCAGACGCGCGGCCAGTGTGGACATTCGCATCATACAGCGAATAGGCCGCGTGCGAATCATGATCCCGGTGAACGCCAACCTGCTGAGTCTGATCTCGCTGCTGCATAGTCTCTCCCATTTCTGTCCATACCATTCGTTGCCATTCGTTCCATGCCGAAGGCAGGCCACGATCACTGTGGTGTCACAGTGATCGTGGTGGTACATTGCCTCCTCACGCCTCATTCTGCGCTGCTGGCGAAAGGCGATACGCTGCCGGATCGGGCCGATAGGGACGCAGGAACCAGTGTGGACGTCGCGTGCCGTCCGGCCCTGGCGCGGCGCGCGTCAGCGCCAGCCACTCATGATAGACTGCATGGGCTTTGGCGCTGTCTACGGCGATGTCGCCATAGCGGTCTCCCGCCTGCGCGGCCTCGACGCGTACCTTCTGATGCCAGCAATGGCTGCCACTCACCGGATCGGGATGAACCGGAAAGGTCAGGTTCTGGTGGACACCCGCATCCGTCCACCAGATCCGGCTGGTATCTGGGTCGTCGCTGGCATAGGGTTGGGCGCCATGTATCTGGCGCAGCCGCCATTGGTCGTCCGTGTGGTCGAGTTCCGCCAGCGCCGACGACCAGCCGCCATGCGCCTGATGTTGCGGCAGTGTCCAGCGACCCATGTGATGTGAACAGGCGACGACGCCAGGCCGGATACCCTCAGTGATCCACAGGCGTGGCACGAAATAGCCAATCTCGGTGTTGACACGCACCTCCATGCCGCTGGTCAGGCCCAATCGTTGTGCGTCAGATGGGTGCATCCACAGCGGATTGCTGTGCGCAATCTCGGTCAGCCACTTGGCGTTGTTTGAGCGCGTATGAATCAATACCGGCAGGCGGAAGGTCGGGATCAGCGCAAACTCGCCACGATCAGGATCCATGACGCTGGGATGGACGTGGCTCTTGATGTAGGTGGGCAGCGCGTACTCTGGCCATTTCCAATCGCGCAGGGTTCCGCTGTAGAACTCCAACTTGCCACTGGGCGTGGGGAACCCGGCGCGCGCGACGCCATCCACCTGCACACCCACCTGGACGCCCCGCTCCCCGGTCGCGGGCGCGGGCTTGGGGACGATGTTACTGCTATGGGGACGTGGACGACGAGACCAGACCAGCCCAGTTGCATCGTCCACCGATCCCTCGGCCAGATCGTCGGGTGCGACAGGTTCCGCATAGGCGGGCGCAGCGCCCGCGCGAATCTCAAACGCGCCGTACTTGCGCATGTAGCCTAGCGGTGTCAGCCCCTCCTGCGCCGCCGCCTCCGGCAGCCCTGGCACGCTGTGTTCGAAGATCCAACCGTAGTAATCGTCTACCGTGAGCTTCTCACCGGGGCGATACGGCGACTCGTAGAACTTGCGGATGCCCAGCGCGCCATCGGGATCGATGCGCCAAGACAACTCGATCCACCACTCGTTCTCCTCCCAGACCTCGCCTGGGTTCGCCTCATAAGTGTATTGGACTGGTCGGCCCAACCGCTCCATCGCCACCCGGACAACCGGCTGGCGGAAGCCGATCCACTGCCCGGCATAGGTTTCGTAGCTGTGCAGATCGTGGCGTTCGGCGCCAACGCCCATCGGCAACACATAGTCGGCGAGCCAGGCGGTTTCGTTCCAGGTGGGCGTCAGCGCCGCATGCAGCCCCACCTTGCTCTCATCGCTGAGCGCCTCCATCCAGGTGAAGCCGTCGGGGTTAGTCCAGACAGGATTGTACACACGGGTGAAGTAGACATCCACCTTTCCCCGCCCCTCTTTGAGGAAGTGGGGCAGCAGGAAACTCAGCTCGTGATGCGTGAGCGGGTATTCACGTGGCCATGTCAGCTCGTTCCAGACCTGCTGTTTGGGAGGCTCAGCAAAGGGACGCGGCACAAACTTGTCATAGACATTCGGCGAGACGCCACCCGGCGTGCCAACACTGCCCGTCAGCACATTCAGGAAAAAGAGGCAGCGAGCGACCATCCAACCGCCGAGGTTGCCCGCCGCCGCCGCGCGCCAGTTGTGCGCGGCGAAAGCCGAGCCAGCGCGCCCGATCTCGTGGGCGACCGCGACAATTTGCGCCGCTGGTACACCGCTCTCCTTCTCGGCAAACTCCGGCGTGTACTCAGCGTACAATGTCTTCAGGATGCGCTCAAACTCGGCAAACGTGGGCGCGACATTGGGATGTTCATCACGCAGAAACTGATCCCAGTTCGTCCATTTGCGCACGAACTCGCAATCATAGAGGTCTTCCTGGATGAGGATGTTGGCCATCGCCAGCAGCGCCGCCGCCTCGCTGCCTGGATACGTCGGCAGCCAGTAATCCGCCATCGAGGCGGTGTTCGAGAGGCGCGGATCCATGACGGCGAGTTTTGCGCCGCGTTTCTTCGCCTCCATGATGCGCTGCGCATGCGGGTTGAAGTAGTGCCCAGTCTCCAGGTGGCTGCTGATGAGCAGCGTGAAGCGCGCGTTGGCGTAGTCTGGCGAGGGGCGGTCAACGCCCATCCAGGCGGCGTAGCCAAAGCGACCCCCTGAGGAGCAGATATTGGTATGGCTGTTGTGCGCGTCTACGCCCCAGCTTTGCAGCACGCGCTCCATGTAGCCATCCTCACCAGGACGCCCAACATGATAGATGATCTCGGTTTTGCGATCCTCCATTAGCGCCTTGCGAATGCGCGTGGCAATCGTATCGAGCGCCTCATCCCAGGTGATGCGCTCCCACTTGCCCTCGCCACGCTCGCCCACGCGCTTCAGTGGATAGAGGATGCGTTCGGGATCGTAGACCTGGTTGAGCGTCGCCGGGCCTTTGGCGCAGGTGCGCCCGCGACTGCCAGGATGGGCAGGATTCCCCTCGAACTTGCGTACCCGCAACGTTTCGACATCGATATAGGCCAGCAATCCACACGCGGACTCACAATTGAAGCAGGTGGTCGGAGCCAGCGTGTACGTTCGCTCGACGCGCTCCGGCCAGGCTTTGGCGTCCAACTCCGTCCAGCGATCCCATTGATCGGCGGGTGGATAGGCTGCCAACTCACCCACTGGGGTCTGAACGGGCGCATGGGCGCCGCTGGGCGCAGGCGCGACAACAGGCGGCGCGCCGCTGAGTGGCGTTTCGGCGCCCACCGTTCCTGGCTGGGTCGTAGCGGGCGCCGTCGCTGCGGACTTCCCAAGTGTCGTCGCAAAGCGGCGAAAGTCATCGGCTGAGATGCGCAGGCGCATGATCATCTCCTCGAAGGCTCTAGTGGCGCTTCTCGCGCGCATAACGGTCTATCTATGTGCATGATAGTCAGCCAGCTTCGGCTGTCGGGCGGATAGCGGGGGATGCGACGCCAGATTCGACAGGCGGCTCAACTCGCGGCTCAACTGAGCGGCGCCGCCTGCCCTGCGCGCACAAACGCATCCTCATAGCCTATCAGCCCGACGAGCGCGGCCAGCGCGGCCAGCGCGATGAGCGCGCCAGCAGCGCCCGGCGCGGCCAGCGCGACGCCCAGCAGCACGAGTGGCAGCGCCACGCCAACCACGACGCCGACACCCCAGAACACGGGCGCCTGTGCGCCGCGCGTCAACTCCCGTCGTCCCCAGGCGGCGTTCGCCGTCGCATGCGGCGCCAGCAGCGCCATCGTCAGCAACACGGCGTGAACCAGCAACGCCACAAAGCTTATGGCAGCCAGTGTGTGAATTAACGGCGCCGATTGGCCTGTCACCACTGCCGCCAACCCCAGACCACCCGCTCCCGCGATGACGGCCTGGGCCAGCAAGGAGGCGGGAAGCAGTGGCTCCTGCCAGAGATCACGCCCCTCGGCCTGAGCAAAGAGAAACGCGGTGTAGATCGCGGTCAGGATCGCAAAGATCGCCACCAGCCAGGTTGCAGGCAGCGGCGGGAGCGGAGCCAGCAGCGCGACCAGCCCCCACAGCGCCAACAGGCCACCATAGCCCATGAGAATGAAGGTTCCCCGTACCAGCCAGGAGCGCCACTGCGCCTTGAAGATGATGTAGAGGAAGCGTTCGGGGCGCTTGAGATCCACTACCAGCAAGAGCGAGGTGATCGCCAGAAAGACCAGTGCCGCCGCGACCGCCGGCAGCGCCAATGCGCGTGCGCCAGGCGCCCCAGCGGTGAGCAGCCCCGCCAGGGTCAGAAAGAGACCCGCCGCCAGCGACTTGGTCAGCAGATAGGCGGAGACGCGCCAGCCCCAGGGGCGATCATGGCGGATATTGTAGTTGGCCTGCGCATGATTCGTATGCGCCATCCAGGTCTCGCCCCTCGCGCTTCTCGCGCCAGCAGACGCCTTACGGGGAGCGACTGGCGCAGTGGAGGGCGCCCCGGCGGAGCGGGTGGCGTCTGCGGTGGCTACGCTGGAAAAGGCAGCGGCGATCCCGCGCTGTGGTTCGGCTGGCGGCTCGTTCCACATGGCGCCCAGTGGCTGTGGCAATGCCTCAGGCAGCAGCGCAGTCTCATCTGCGCCGAGATAAAACAGCTTCGGCTCTGTTCCCTGCTCTGGGCGGCGCACGCTGATGGATTCGCGCCCAATCAACCGTGAGATGCGGGTGGAAGGGTTATCGAGATCGCCAAAGATGATAGCTTCTTCCGGGCAGACCAGCACACACGCAGGTTGAAGCCCCTGATCAATGCGATGGGCGCAGAAATTGCATTTGGCGGCGGTGTGCGATTCCGGATCAATGTAGATCGCGTCATAAGGACACGCCTGCATGCACGATTTGCAACCGATGCAGCGCGACTTGTCGAAATCCACAATACCATCGGCGCGCTTGAAGAGCGCCATCGTCGGACACACCGTCACGCAGGGCGCGTTGGCGCAGTGGTTGCAGCGTTCGACGAGAAAATGCCGCCGGGTGTTGGGAAACTCGCCCTTCTCGACGGACTTCACCCAGGTGCGGAACACCCCCAGCGGCACATCGTGTTCGGATTTACACGCGACCGTACAGGCATGGCAGCCAATGCACGACCGCTGATCGATGAGAAAGCCATAGCGCATAGTGGACAGTCTCTCCTCGCAGATGTGTCGCATACGCCAACCAGGCTGAACGCTTCTAGCATCGCCCGGCCAGCGTACGCCCTACCTATCACTACTGAGACATCGGCGCCAGCCCGACCGTGCCTGCCGATCCTGGTAACGCCCAACGTATCACGCGTGTCCTCTGATGTCTAAAGTCACCCAGTCGCCTGGCAGAACCTGGACACCCCAGCTATCGTGTGATCGCAGCAACCTCCTGTCGGCCCGTCGCGCCATCGGTCAGCGCCGACACCAGCGGCAAACCAGCTTCTGCCCAGGCAGTTGTTCCACCCTGCAGATTGACCACTTTAGCTCACCTCGGTAGATGTAGTACCAGCGGCAATGCTGGAAACGAACAACAACGAGCACAGCCTCAGAGGAGGGCTGCGACAAGCGCCATCGTGGGCGCTGAGGTGAAAAAACGCATGGTAGCGCAAGCAGCGTGCTAGTGCGCGTTTCTTATCGAAGGACTGACACTACTCCTCTCCCTGTCTCTCATGGCGAGGCAGGCTGCCAACGACTTCGCAGTCAACCGACATTGATGGCGCTTGAGGGCGCTAATGCGCCAGCCGGGCCACCATCCGCGCCATCTCGGCGATGAGTTGCTCTTGCTCGTCGGGGTCGTGCGCAGACTGCAAACAACGCAGCGCGAACGCCTCCAGCAAGCGAATACTCAGCGCATGGGTCGCCGATTCCAGCGCCATTAATTGCTGCATAATCTCACGGCAATCGCGGTCTTCTTCCAGCATACGCTGGACACCACGCGCCTGGCCCTCAATGCGTTTCAGGCGTTGCACAGCATCGGTGCGAACAGGATCATCAATTGCCAGAGATTCCATAGTCTTTTCCAGTCTTCGCCTCATTTCGAGCGAGTTCAGCCTGGCTCAGGTACACCCCGCTCACCTCGTGCATGGCATCGAGCGATTGAGTATCCAACACCTCCTGAGGGGGGTATCAGTAACATGTATGCGCCTACGTCTCTTGAAATCTAGATTCAACGATGACATAGGTCGGTACTCCAAGGGAGTAGTTGTGTGTATTGACAGCCATTGTAATATGATCATATCGTCATGTCAAGTCATGTCATGTCACGTCAAGTTGAGTCGTGAAGGGGGGCGGTAGGGGGTAGAGTGTCAACGAGCAGGTATCCTTATCAGCCAGCGAAATACGT
>JAJPIU010000104.1 GCA_021324535.1 Pseudomonadota bacterium | reverse complement strand
GGCTGAATGGGTTGGTTATCCATAATCCTCTGCGCTAGCGACCGGCGAAGCAGCCAGTCGCGACTATCGGGCAGCAACAGGCGCGCACGAATGACAAACCACGGGCGACCAGCCGGAAGCGCACGTAGCAGTACTGGCGTGGCCTGCGCCCCAAGATATACACGCTGGCCTATGCGCTTTGTAGCGTATACAACTCTGGTTGGCACATGCCACCACCTCCAACGTGCTGACCTCTTGTCATCTGTAGGGAGTCGCTTCATGTCGCTGCCCTCCCTCTACACACCATACCATATCGTGGTCATATCGCGCGCCGCATCGTCAGACGGCACAAGCCGCACCTAAAGGCAGCCCCGGCTGCCACAAAGCCCGCCTGTGCGGGTTAGAGTAAGGGTGATCAGGATACGCATTCGGCAAGCGAGGGGAGTTACCCATCACAATTGGATGAATTGGGCGTACCAGAACTGAAGGTTGTTGGTGAGCGGCTCGATGGTCAGTGTGACACTCACCGTCGCCTCGCGGAAAAACTCATTTCCGTAGCTTGGCGCTACCGGTGGCCCACACGACTCATCTCCCCAGGAGTAGAAATCCGCGTTACCGGTGTGAGCAACCATAACAATTTGCGTTTTGCCAGTGTTCGTGTTGTCGTTGGTTGCGCAGTAGACATCCGCCGCCCAGGGATTCGTCATATTTTCGGTAACGGAATCGGCGCCGCTACTCCCAATCTGCGGGCCGATCCAGGTTCCGGCAAGAACGGTCTCGCTCTGCGGCGGGGTATAGAGCTGCGGCGGCGAGGGATAAATCTCGCAGTTGGAGGTCAGCGGCATCTGCCCTTGCTGAACGAGACACCAGACGCCTGGCGGTGGTGGAGGAACCGTTGCGGCTGGAACAGGAGTCGCTGTAGCGGAAGTAGGTAGCGCCGTGGCCGAATTTCCGGCAGTGGCAGTGACAACCGTCGTTTGGCGAATGACCGTCGTCTCGCCACATCCGCTCAACACAACAACAAGCAGCATCGAGATAGCAAGGAGGGCTGCGCCATAGCCACATATTCCTTTGAGCAACCGGTATTGCGCCTGATCTCGCATAAGAGCCTGCTTTCTTCTCGTCGCCCCTACGTCTATGATAGTATATCCAATGTATGATAGTATATCCAATGCGCAAGGGAGACGCTTCATCAGGTGTTGATCAGGGCAGTGAGGAAGGTCAGCGTTCCACACTGTCAAGCACAGAAGATATCCGGAAGAATTACGAAGCTACCAAGAGGGAACCTCATGGATCAAACACAATTGCTTGTCCTGGCCAGTGGGCTTGGGCTTCTCCTGCTATTCTGCCTGTTCGCTGTGCTACGTGCCCTGGGCCGCCGCCGCGCCTTCGAGCGCGAGCTGGCCGCCGTGCGCGCCGGACAATACGCGCCAGCCGTCGCCTATCAGCGGTACGCCCGGCCAAATGCCGCCGGACGCATTACGATTGGCAGCCGCTTCGTCTTGATCATTGTCGTCTTGTTGTGCGCCGTCGTCGGCTATTTCCTCTACAACGACCTGGTGTACGGAAACGATATGCAGGCGTTCCTTTTCCTTGCGGATGCGCAGGATGTGATCTGGTTCCTGGTTGGGCCAATCCTGCTGATTCCCGTCTCGCTTTATAGCTTGCTGGCGGTCGCCTGGGCTGACGCGCCCGCGATGGCGCAACTACGCAACCTGCCCACACAACCGCGCGACCTAGTGATCCTGCGCCTGAAGAACTTCACGGTGATCGTCGCGCCGCTGCTCATCCTGTTGGAGCTGGCGGCGCTGGCCATTGCGCTTGGCTCAAATGGTGTTGTTGTCCTCTTGCTTCTGCTTTTCGCCTTGCTTGTCGCCATTATCGCCTCGTCGTTCTTTAGCGCCGCATTGACCCGCTGGTATTATCCTTCCACGCCGATAGCGCAGACGCAATGGGCCGCGCTGGAGCCGCGTGTGCACGCCTGGGCGCGGCTGGCAGGCGTTCCGTTAGGGGCGGTCTATGTGCGCCAGGTCGAAAAGTTTGGCATCGCCGACAGCTCCGTCACGTTTCGGCGGCCACATGCGGCTTTCTTTAGCGATACCTTTCTCGCCAATAGCGACTGGCGCCAACAAGACGCCATGGCGTGCCTACTGCTTGCCTTCTTGCAGGCAAGGCAACAGAACAGCTCCCGGGCCAGAACCATGCGCGGCTCCAGGCTTTTAGCGTTGCTGGGTCTGACAATCGTTATTATTCTCGTTTTCGTCGCTCAGGATCTCATCACGTATGTGTTTCCTGCCATTGACCTCACCACGGTCAATCTGCTCGTGATCGGAGTATTGATTGTCGTGTTTCTTGTCTTCATCAGGATAGGACTACGCTCATCGCGGCGGAGTGTAGGGGGCCTGCGAGAACAACTGCTGGCGCGTGACCGAGACGCAGTGGCGCTGTGTGGTGATCCATTGGCGCTGATGGCAGTGCTGCTCACTGTCACGATGTTGCAGGGGAACGACATCAACCGGCGCATCACCACTACCACGCTCTCGACACGCGACCGCATCACCACGCTTCAGCAGGCGCTGACACAACCCGGCCCGTTTGCGCCGTGGGCGTTTCAGCCGATCCCCTGCCTGATCCCCTTGCAGATGGGGCCATATGCGCTAAGCACGCCGTTGACGCCCGAGGCGAAGGCTATGCCTCCCACCGGGCCAGTACCCTGGGCACGCTGGCAGATCAGCAATTCGCCCTGGGCCGCGCTGCCCATGATGGAAAACGCCTCTAGCGCGCCAGGCATGGCCGACATGCCAGGTATACCAGACGTCTCATACATGCCGAATACGCCGAACGCGCCCAACATGACAAACACGAGGTATTGACAGCCAGCAGCTTCCGCTTTTATCCTTCTGAGCGAGAAAGCGTAGATGGTGATACTCTTCATCATTATCTACCCCATCTCTCAGGAGGACATCCACATGAGCAGGCGGCGAGCAAAGCTGGCGACAGTGACCATACAGGGCGTTGAGCTAATTGATCAGGTGATCGAGCGCGTGAAAGCCGACCCAACCGCTATTTCGGGCTTCTGCGGCGATCATCCGTTAGAGACGCCAACACCCATGCCAGCCGAGCGCCTGGCCACCCTGACCTTTCCCAGCGGCAAACCACTTCCACCAAGTCTGCGCCGCTGGCTGGCCTTCGACACAAGCTGGCTGGCAGGCTTCGAATGGTTCGATGCGGATGAAAACTTCGCGCCGCGTCGGCTCAATCAGATCGTCACCGACGAGTTCGAGGAACTGTGGGGCCAGATGTACGAACCGATTGGCGCGAAGGCGGATGAGTGTTTCCTGCTGCCGGGCGGCAGCGATTCGCGGCGCATCTACGCCGTCACCGAGCCGGACTGCCTGGGCGAATATCCCGTGCTGGTGATTGACACCGACGATCTCCCCTATGTCGCCGTCATGTACCCCGGCTTCGATGTCTTCATGGCCGACGAAGCCGGTCTGGATGGCATTGCCTGCGACTTCCCGACCTATGAGGGGTTGTTTGACGATCCACGCTTTGCAAAGCGCCTGCGTGAACACGCTCGCAAACTCTTCAATGGTCGACCCAGCATAGAGATCGGCGACGAAGAGTGGGGCTTTACTGATCTGGAGGCATGAGGCAAAGCAAGCATATTCCCCCTTCCCATTGATGGGAAGGGGGCAGGGGGTTGGGTGAGGTCAATACGCCGCCAGCACAAAGGGACGCGCCCACCTGAGCACGCCACGCGCACGCTTCAACAGATCGTCAATCGTCTCGGCGTCAATCGCGTCGTCGGCCTCCTCCGCCGCATGCGTATCCAGAAAAATGCTGGGGTGGTAGGGTGTCAGCGCATCGAGGTCAGTGAGGACGTCGGGTGGCGCGCCGACAAGCTCGCCCAGTGACCGGAGGTTATGGTCGTAAGGCGCACGGGCGTCATGCTTCAGCACATAGACCGCCTGCAATGCCTTCTCCGCCGCCTGGTTGCACAGATCTGCGCAGTTGTAGCGCATGTCAGCGGCCTGGGATAGACCGGCGCTCACCATGTCCTGCGCCGCCTCGGCCCACATCCCCAACGCTTCATCGAGACTCATAACTTACCCCCTGGCTGGCAATCACGCCAGATCCGCCGCCAGGATGCTACGTAGCTCCGCGATGGGCACGCGGCGCTGCTCCATCGTGTCGCGGTCGCGGATCGTCACCTGGTTGTCGTTCAGACTATCGAAGTCCACCGTCACACAGAAGGGGGTGCCGATCTCGTCCTGGCGGCGATAGCGCCTGCCGATGCTGCCGCCGGTGTCATCGTACTGAGTCAGCCCCAGCGGACGCACCTGATCGTGCACGCTGTGCGCCAGCCCGGCAAGCTCCGTTTTGCGCGAAAGCGGCATCACCGCCACCTTGATAGGAGCCAGCCGCTTATTGAGCCGCAGCACCACGCGCTTCTCGTCTTCGACCACCTCCTCATGATAGGCGTCGCAGAGGAAGGCCAGCGTCGAGCGATCCGCGCCAACTGACGTTTCGATGATATACGGGATGTAGCGCCGCTTCTCGATGTCGTCGAAGTACGAGAGGTCTTTGCCACTGTACTCTGTATGCCGCCGTAAGTCCCAATTGGTGCGGTCGTGGATACCCTCGATCTCCTTGAAGCCGAAAGGAAACTCATAGTAAACATCCACTGCCGCGCGGGCATAGTGCGCCAGTTCTTTGGCGTCGTGGGGATGCCACTGCATATGCGCCTCGTTCATACCCAGGTCGAGATACCACTGCCAGCGCTGGCCGCGCCAGTAGTCAAACCACTTCTCCTCCTCTTCGGGCGGGATGAAGTATTGCATTTCCATCTGCTCGAACTCGCGCGTGCGATAGGTGAAGTTGCCTGGGCTGATCTCGTTGCGGAAGGCTTTGCCGATCTGTGCGATGCCAAACGGCAGGCGCTTCCGCATGCTCGTCTGCACGTTCTGGAAGTTGACATAGATGCTCTGCGCCGTTTCGGGCCGCAGATAGATCAGCGCGGCGTCTTCTTCCACCGGCCCCATATATGTCTTGAACATCAAGTTGAACTGGCGCGGCTCGGTCAGCGTGCCCTTCATGCCACAGTTCGGGCAGACATCCAGGCTGCCGTAGTCTTCGATCACATGGTCGGCGCGAAAGCGTTTTTTGCAGTTCGTGCAGTCCACCATGGGATCGGTGAAAACCTCTTCATGGCCAGACGCCTGCCAGATGCGCCGTGCCATCAGGATGCCGCCGTCAAGCCCCACCACGTCGTCGCGCATGCGGGTCATAGCGTCCCACCAGGCGCGCTTGACATTGTTTTTTAGCTCCACGCCAAGTGGGCCGTAATCAAAGACGGCGTTGAGTCCGCCGTAAATCTCGCTATTGGGAAAGATAAATCCGCGCCGTTTGCACAGCGAGATAATATCCTGCATGCGGTCGGAGGTCGCGCCTTGTTGCTTCTCCATGATCATTGTCCTCTTTCCCGATAGGAGTGATATACGTTCGGTTTGTTGCGTTGCAGCCACATCAGATGGTCATGCCATCATCACGACATTGGGCTGCGCCTGCATTCTACCGCCCAGGCATGGGCGATGTCAAACGGGAACGCCCCTGGCGCGGATCGCCCTATGAGTACGTCTCTCTTTCTGGTATGCTCCTACCCATCCGGTGTTTCTCATCCAATCGGCATGATGGCATCATGCGCTCTCGTTTCACTGGCGTTCAGAGCGGCCAACGATAGCCTGCCGCGCGATAGACCGCCTCCATCGTCTCGGCCTGCGCCAGGGAGTCCTCTGGCGTGAGATACGGTTGCGCGCCGGTACGCACACAGTCGGCGAAGTGTTCGACCTCAAGCTGGTATTGATCCACTGCCTCGAAGCGGCGCTCGATGGTTTCAGCCCCAAGCTCGATCCGCACGACGGTATCGGCCCGACCGGGCGTGAACGGGCGCGGGATGGTCAGCCGTCCCTGCTCGCCGATCACCTCCGCGAACTGGCCCCATGGCAGCTCAAAGCTAGAATCCAGCATACCTATTCGCCCCTCGCCGTAATCGAGGATCGCATAAGCCCCACGCTCAACCTCGCTGTCTGTGGGAATCGTCACACGCGCGGCGACGCTCTGAGGTGTCTGCAACGCGCCAAAGACGATGCGGCAGAAGCTGAGGGGATAACAGCCAACATCCATCAGCGAGCCACCTGCTAGATTGCCCTTCAGCCGGATGTTCTGTGGGTTGCGGCGGATGTCAAAGACGAACGAGGCGCGGGCGACCTGTGGCGCGCCGATCCGCCCGGAGGTGATCTGTTCCTGCGCCCAGAGGATTTGCGGGTGGAAGCGATACATAAACGCCTCCATCAGCAACACACCCGCCTGCTCGGCGGCCGCGAACATCCGGCGCGCCTCCTCCGCCGTGACGCCCAGCGGCTTTTCGCAGAGGATATGCTTGCCCGCCTGCGCCGCGCGGATCGTCCATTCGGCGTGCAGTGCATTGGGCAGTGGAATATACACAGCCTCGACTTCAGGATCGTCGAGCAACTCCTCGTAGCTGCCATACGCGCGCACATCCGGCTCGCGCATCGCCACACGGTCGGCGCTGGCGAGGTCGCGGCTGGCAATGGCGAAGAGCCTCCCATTGCGCGACGCCTGGATCGCCGGAATCACTGCTTTCAGGCCAATATTCGCCGTACTCAACACGCCCCAACGCACAGGCGCAGTGTTCACCACTGGCTCTGGTATCGTCGCCATTGTGCTTGCCCTTTCTCGTTTCTGAAACCTGTCCGATCTTGAATGTTTCCATCCTGAAACATACCTAGCCTATCAGCCAGAACCACCCTCCCCGGCTGGATCGCTCTGCTCTGACACTGCGTCAAGCTCCCGCCGAAGAATGCGGAGTCGCGCCTCTAAATCAGGGAGATCGTCTCTAACGGTATCCCACATGAGCGTCAGATTGACGAGAAAATAGCGTCGGATATGCTCAATTGCGTCTAGCGTCTCGTCAACAATGACGAGGGGATCGCGAGGGCTTGTCCCAGATGACGTATTTGCTGAACTCATCTCAGGGGAATCTCCTCTTGATCGGCAAGGACGCTAGAGCGGAAGCGTGGATGCGCTCGTTCGATCTCCTCATAAGTGAGCACGTCCACAGGCCATTGGAGCGCGTCTTCCAACTCATGTTGCAATCGAATGAGATCGAACAGGGTTTTCCCACGGGGGAACTCAACGACAATATCAACATCGCTGGGATCAGGGTCGGAGCCCGGACGCGCGGAATGACGTGCAAAGGAACCAAACAGACTTACTCGCAGGATACCATACTGCGGCTTTTGGAGAATAGCGCGGAGGGTAGCGCGGAGGGTAGCGCGTATCGAAGCCTCTGTATCTTCGAGATTGCGTTCATCGTAATCATCTAGATTTGGAGGGTTGCTCACAGAAGGAGCAAGTTCCGACATGCTCATGTTTTCCTCCAACCTGGTGAACCCGACGCTTGTATGGCCTCAGAATTATAGACACTATAGCACATTTGAGCAGATTTGCTCATTTTCCGCATGCGTGACATAATAAGCATAACCTGACGTGCATGGCAGGGCGTTGGCCTATGCTAGCTGACGCCAGCGCCTTGCTCGTTTCAGCCCACATACTGTTTGTTCGTTGTGTCAGGCCAAGTCGAAAGGATACAACAATGGGCGACAAGAATCCTAAAAAGAAACCCAAGCCGAAGGCTGACAAGGCAAAGAAGTCGTCCTAAAGGCGGCTTCCCTAGTACCACGCCTCTCCCCACCCGGAGGGGCGTGCGTTGTGTATGGCGTTGTGTATGGCGTTGTGTATGGCGTTGTGTATGGCGTTGTGTATGGCGTTGTGTATGCGGATCGTCCGGCTAGACAAGAGGAGGCGCGCAAATGACATTGGAACACACGGCGTGGCGGCTCACACGTATGATCAGCGACGGGCAGACGGCGCTGGATATGGAAGCGATGGAAATAGACGAACAGCGCGCCATCACTGCGGAATTCGAGCCTGACGACACGGGCGCGCTCAGGATTGCGGGGAGCGGCGGCTGTAACCGCTATACGGCTGCATGCACGGTGGCTGGCGAGTCGCTGTCCATCGGCCCAGCCGCTTCCACGCGCATGATGTGTCCGCCGGAGATAATGGATCGCGAGGCGCGCTACTTCCAATTGCTCGGCTCCGCCCAACGTTATGAGCAAGACGGCGCCCATCTGACGATCATTTGCCAGACGGGCGAGCTTCATTTCATGCCTACGAAGGCATAAAGCGCATTGCCTCATCGCTCTATAGGTAGAGAAGGAGAAACGCGCGGAATGGCCAACGCAATCACCGATACTACTGATAAAGATAGACAAGCGGCCCACGAAGTGATGTTGCGCCTGCTTGAAAATAGACAGGGCAACGCGCAACCAATCAGCGCGCTCACGCCCGTCACGATTGGCTGCTCTGGCGCGCAGGTCTGGAGGCTAGAATATGCCGATGGAGCAACACACTACCTGAAGCTGGCGATGCAGCCCATCCAGCGGCGAGAGTTACGCGCCGAACACGACGCGCTGGCCTGGCTGGCTTCGATTGATACGCCGCTTAGCGTGCTTGTCCCCAAAGTGATCGCCTACGCCAACGAAGAAGAGCAGAGCGCATTGCTGCTCTCGGCGATCCCAGGAGTGATGGCGTGCGATCCCGCCTACGTAAACGACCTCCCTGCCCTGGCTTGGCGGCTTGGCGAGGGATTGCGTCTTATCCATGACATACCGATTGCAAGTTGCCCGCTGGATCAGCGATTGGATGTGAAACTGGCGGAGGCGCGGCGGCGGGTAGAGGTCGGATTGATTGATGTTGACGACTTCGACGCCGACCGTCTGGGCCGCGCTGCCGATGATCTCTTGCGTGAAGCGCTGGCCACACGCCCTGCCGACGAAGACCTGGTGTTCACGCATGGCGACTATTGCCTACCGAATGTGTTTCTTTCGCAGGCCGATCCATACGCAGCGAAGATCAGCGGCTTTGTGGATTGGGGGCGAGCCGGAGTCTCGGATCGCTACCAAGACCTGGGGCTCGCCACACGCAGCATGGAATATAACTTCGGCCCAGGATGGGAGGGCGCCCTCTGGCAGGCGTATGGCCTGGCCGAGGTTGATCGCGCCAAAGTTGCCTACTATCGCCTACTGGACGAGTTCTTCTAGGGTTTCCCGGACTTCCAGGCTTCCAGCATCGCCGTGTGTTCGGGATAGTGTCTGCTCGATGATGGCTGTCTTGCGGCCGTCCGGCATGGTAGCTGCCCTCCTTTTCGGGGGAATCATTCATCGCGTGGGCTATCGGGGTCAGCGAACAATTGCGCCAGCACACGCATTGTCACCTCCGGCGGAATCTCGTCGTATTCGGCAAGCGAGCGGATGCGCGCCACGAGGTGGTGAAACATCTTATCTACCAGCCGCTCGCCAAAGCGCGTGACCACCCGCCGCTCGGCCTCGCTCAGGTTGGGCAGTTGCGCCAAAGCGCGCTCGCGTTCGGCCTGCTCGGAGCGATCCACATGCGCACGCAACCCGGCGATGCCAGGAACGGCCATCCGCATCATCCGCGAGCGTGTATACTCGTGCAAGCCCTCTTCAACGATGCGTTCGGCGTGCGCCAGTTCGTTTGCCTGTGTGTTCAGCGCGCCCCCTGAATGCTCTTCGCCATCAGGTAGAGTGGTCTCCAGCCTGCGCAGCGAGTCAATTGTATACAGCGTGACGCCCGGCAGCATGGCAACCGATGGCTCGACATCTGGCGGCACGGCAAGGTCAATGATTAGCAGCGGCGCTTGCGTGTTGGCGCGCCCCTGGGCGACGGTTTCCGCAGGAAGGATGATATATGGCGCGGCGGTGGCGCTGATGAGAAGATCAACAGTGGGCAGCGCGCTGGCGATGGCATCGAGCGTGATGGTCTCGGCGCCGACCTCATGGGCAAGAGCTTCTGCGGTCTCGCTGGTGCGGTTTGCCAGGGTGAGCCGCCCTATGCCCTCAGCGCGAAGCAATTGCGCGCAAAGCTGGCAGGTACGTCCAGCGCCAATCAACAGGGCATGCTTGCCGTTCAGGCCACCATACGCCATGAGCGCCACACGCACAGCGAGGCCAGCCACCGAGACATCCGCCCGACCAAGCGCCGTTTCTGCGCGTACACGCTTCCCAACCTTTATCGCGCCGGTAAAGAGCGCGCGTAGTTCCTCGCCAACGACATGCGCGTCTTCCGCAGCGGTAAGGGCGTCTTTCACCTGCCCAAGAATCTGCGCCTCGCCCACCACCATTGACTGCAAGCCAGCCGCCACACGAAAGAGATGATTCACCGCCGCCTGCCCCTCGCAGGTATAGAGCGCACTGGCGATCTCGTCGGGCAGGTCTGCCGGGGTAGATATGTCGTATGCAGGTTGAACAACGGTATCGATGATATCGATGGTATCGATGGTATCGGCGGTGTATGTTGATAGATAGGCGGCGCCAAGCGCAACCTGGGAGCGGACAGCGTCGGCGAGAAAGTGTCGTATAATTGCTTCCGCTGCGAGCCAATCGGGTGTGGAGACGTAGAGTTCAGCGCGGTTGCAGGTGGAGAGGATGGCGATCTCGTCAATGAGAACCGATGCTTTGAGCTTAGTGAGGGCATTGCCCAGGCGCTCGTCGGCAAAGCTCAACCGTCCACGCACATCGGCGGTGGCGCGCTGGTGATCGAGTCCAAGCATTGCAATCATACAATCTGCCTGCTATCCGCTGTGAATAGTCGTAGCGTGATTCACGCCGTCTCCGGTTGCTTCTCCATGTCGCTTGGCAAGCGGCTTTGAGATGCTATGCTTTCTATAGTATAGCACTCCCTGTACAGGCGCATCAGGTAGGCGCCTGATTTTTGGGCAGCTCATGTCAGCAAGTAGGGATGAGGTTGTGTGTGATAGACGGTGAAGGCAAAGCGGAGAGCAAAGCGCCGCATACGGTCTACCTGGGGCTGGGCGCCAACCTGGGGGATCGCGACGCCCATCTGCGCGCTGCGCTGAGCGCACTTGCGCATAAGGACGCCGAAACAGGCTATACCACCGCGCATATCGAGCGCGTCTCGTCAGTGTATGACACGGCGCCGATGCTTGTGGAGGCGCAGCCGCGTTTTCATAATATCGCCTGCACGGGCCAGACCTGGCTCAAACCGTTTCCGTTGCTGCATGCGCTGAAACGCATCGAGGCGGCGCTTGGCCGCGCGCCTGAGGGAATGCGCTACGGCCCGCGTGTGATTGACATTGACATCCTGCTCTACGATGATCTCATCCTGCGGACGCCTGAACTGACCATTCCGCACGAACGGCTGGCCGAGCGCGGCTTTGTGCTGGCGCCGCTGGCCGAGATCGCGCCCAATCTAATTCACCCCATCTTGGGACGCACGATGCAATCGTTGGCGGCTGCCGTCGCGGGACAGGATGTGCGGCGGATGGGAAGTTTGTAGCGCACAAAGTTTCTCTGGCAAGGTTGACACCTCTTTCGCCCTCCAACTACACCGCTGCTACTTATTCGACGCTACGTGCCCTTTCGGCTCTTTGCGCTCGGCGGAAAACACCCCATGCACCTTGCGCACCTCGCTGAGCGCCTGTTCGAGTTGCTCGGCGCGGGCAATATCAAGCGTCGCATGGATGGTGGCCTGATGGGTGCGCGGATTGACCTTCACACTGACGCGCTGCATGTTGATCTTCAGGCCGGAGATCGCCGCCGTCACATCCCGCAGAAGACCAGTGCGGTCGTGCGCCTCAACGATGATTGGCGCACGCAATGTTTGCTGTATCTCCTCTTGATGTTCCGGCCAGGAGACGGCGATTTTGCGCTCTGGCGACCGGGCAAGCATGTTCTTGACGTTGGGGCAATCCGCGCGGTGTATCACCACGCCACGCCCGCGTGTGGTGAAGCCGATCAGTTCGTCGCCAGGGAGTGGATTGCAGCAGGTCGCCAACTGCGTCAGCAGACCCTCCATCCCCTGCACGGCCATCATGGGTTGCGATGGTTGTTCCGGCTCAGGCTCACGCGCGGGCGCCTCAACCGTCTCCACAGGCGCTTCGGCGGGCGCAGGAGCCAGACGCTCGCGCGCTTTGGTCATCACCACGCTTGCCCTCAGCCGACCACTGCCCAGCGCAGCCAGCAGACCATCCACATCAGGCTGTTTCAGTTCATGCGCCAGCCAGAGCAGATCATCCTCCGAGACACCCTCGACGCCATGGCGCAAACCCAGCGTGCGGAGTTCTCGGTCGAGCCGATCGCGCCCCACCTGGATGTCAACATCTCGCTCATAGGTCTTCAGGTAACGAAGGATGCGGCTACGCGCCAGCTTGGTCTTCACGATGCGCAGCCAGTCGCGCGTGGGGTGAGCGTCGTTGCGCTTGATCACCTCGACCACATCGCCGCTGCGTAACTCATAGTCCAGCGGGACGAGCCGCTTGATGGGCCTGCCTGAGCCATCATCCTGGGTGATACGTACCCCGGCGACGTGATCGCCCAAATTGGTATGCACACGGTACGCAAAGTCAATTGGCGTCGCGCCCGCCGGGAGGTCTTTCACATCGCCAGCCGGGGTGAAGACAAATATTTGCTCCTGCAAAGGATTCCCCAGCGGCGAGGGCGCTATAGCCCCTTCCTCATCGTCCTGCCCACTCGAAGCGCCATCACTGAGAGTAGGCCGAGCCTCTGCGCGCTTGCTGGCCGTGTCGCTGGCGTTTGCGTTGATCGGCGTCTGAGAGCTATGCAACTCCTGTTGCCATTCGCGCACCTGTTGTGACCACGCTTGCAGCGGCTTGGCTCTGGCGGAGGCAGTGTCACCCACGTCTTTGTAGTACCAGTGCATGGCGACGCCATACTCGGCGATCTGGTGCATCGCGCGGGTGCGAATCTGTATCTCGGCAAGCTGGTTGTCGAGGCAGAACACCGTCGTATGCAGCGATTGATAGCCATTGGGCTTGGGGCTGGCAATAAAATCTTTGTAGCGCCCGTCAATGGGCCGCCAGAGTTCGTGCACATGCCCTAGCGCCAGGTAGCAATCGGCGGTTGTGTCAACGATGATGCGAAATGCCAGGATGTCGTAGAGCCGCGAAAGATCGCGCGAGCCGGAGCGCACCACCTTTTTGTAAATGCTGTAGAGATTCTTGACACGACCCGATATGTCGGCGCGCAGGCCAATCTTCGCCATCTCCTCGCGCAGGATGTCGCAGACGCGATTAACATATGCGCGGCGTTCCTGCGTCTCCACAGCGACTGCCTCGCTCAGCCAGCGATACTCATCGGGCTGCAAGATGGCGAACGCCAAGTCTTCGAGTTCGCCCTCCACACGGCCCAGGCCAAGCCGCGCGGCCAGCGGCGCATAGAGGTCGCGTGTCTCTTCAGCCAGCAAATTGCATTCTTCGAGCGACCACTGCGGCAGACTCTCATCTTTTGCATCTTTGGCAGGAGAACGCCAGGCGTCGGCGGCGACGCGCACACTACGCATCAGACGCAGATGATCGGCTATCTTGATCACTACCACCCGCGGATCGTCGGCCATCGCGACAAACATCTTGCGCAGCGCGTCCATATCCTGCTGGCGGCGGCGTTCCAGGCTGCGTCTGCGGGTGCGGTCTGTCGGCGTGGCTGTCGCTTTGGCTGCCTCGGCCTGTCGCTGGGCCTGCCGCCGTAGGAAGGCGCCGGGGCGCTGCTGCATATCAAATTGTTCGATGCTCTGGATGGTCTTCGCCACCTGCTGGCCAAGTGGATCGCCAATGCGCTCATGCACGTCAGCCAGATCGGCGTCGCCGCGTTCCACCGCCTGGGCCAGCGCCACAGCAATCAATGTGACGGCGTCTATATGGAGTGATTCAGCCAGGGTCTGCGCCGCAGCGATGACATCCTCAAGCTGGCTGTCTCTGACGCCAGCCGCGCCAGTTCCTTCAGTTGTTGCTTCGCGGCGTGTCTGCAACTCGCTGGCGAAAGCCAGCGCCTGCGCTACCGCGCGCACATCCTCTGGGCGAAGATACTCGCCAATGGTGCGCAGAAGCCTTTCCTCGGCACGCATGGTCGTTGCGTGGGCTATGCTGTCGGCGGGATCAGAGTCAACTGCGCGAACATCTCTCTGAGACTGATTCTGCTTGATCATCGCGCTCACTCCTCTCCTTTTGCGCATCCTTTGCTGGTCTCGCGGGCCACCTGCGTGACGCCAGGCACATTTCCCAACTGGCGAAGCACCATCTCGCGGCGCATCCCCAGGGGCATCCTGATCACCAGGACAATCGCCGCCTTATTGCGCGCCGGATTTGCGATGGCGTCGCTGTAGGTGACGTTCAGGCCAAGCTGCGTAATGCGTTCCATCACTTCAAGCATCAGGCCGGGGTGATCCTGCCCATAGATCGCCAGCCTGAGCAGATACGTCGGCTGCTGAATGGCCTCCCAGGTGAGCGGCAGGGCTGCCGCATGGGCGGCGCCCCGCGCCTGGCGACGAGCAAGCGTGGCGCGAAAGATCAAGCAGCAGGTACGATGCACAGTGACATTATAGCCCCGCTCAACCACCCCGCTGATACGATCCCCTGGGATGGGATAGCAGCAGCGCGCCAGGTGTACCTGGGCTTGCTTGCCTGATGGCCGTTGCAATCCACCCGCAGGCGCAGCCACAAACGGCGAAGTCGAATTGGATAAAGCGTCTACCTGCGCCTGCGCATCTCCTTTGCACGCCACCGAAGCGTCTTCTGAGACATCCTGCGCTGCCACTTCCAGATGATCGGGCAGGCGCGGCGTATGTTCATAGTCTTTGCCACGAGCAATCGCGCGCAGGCTCCGTGCGATTTTTTCGGCGGCATAGCGTGTGCGGACGATGCCAAGCCATTCGGGCTGCGGGCGCGCGCCGGGGTCGGACAACACGCGCACAACGTCGCCTGTGCGCAGGGTATAGCTGGGAGGCGCATCATGGGTCACGAGCATGCCGCTGTCATTGTTCGAGAGGATGCGCGCGCCAACGGTGCGGTCGCCCAGCCGTGTATGAATGCGGTAGGCCAGATCGAGTACGGTTGATCCCAATGGGAGTTCAAGCACATCGCCTTTGGGGGTGGAGATGAATACCTGATCCTCGAACATCTCGCCCTTGATAGTATCTACGAACTCTTTGGCGCTCAGTTGCATCTCTTTGCGCCACGCCTCGATTTGCCGCACCCAGAGGTTTGCCCGCTTGACCGCCAGAGCCGATGTTCCTACTTCGGCGTCACCGGTGGCGGCGACCTCGAGCCAGCGCAGCGCGACGCCATGTTGCGAGGCACGGTGCATCTCGTGCGTGCGGATGTGCAGTTGAGCGAGGCGGTTATCGAGCGCGAAGACGGCGGTATGCAGCGATTGATAGCCATTAACTTTGGGGGCGGCGATGTAGTCGTGGAAAGCGTCGGGGTAGGGAGGCCAGAGGTGGTGAATCACACCCATGCTTTGGTAACACTGTGGAACGGTGGAAACAATCACACGGAAAGCAATCACATCATCGAGCAGGCTGACATCGAGGCCACTCTGGCGGGTGTCGCGGTAGGCGCTATAGGGGCTTTTCATGCGCCAGTTGACAGCTGCCACCAGTCCGCGCGCCGCCAGTTCACGTTGCATCCGCTCACACATACGCTGCGCCCAACCCGCGCGCCGACGCTCTTCCTCGCGCAGTTGCGCCTTGATACGCGCGTACTCTTCCGGCTGGGTATAGGAAAACGCAAGGTCTTCAAGCTCCATTTTGTAAAGATACAGGCCGATACGACCGGCGAGCGGCGCAAAGATGTCGAGCGTCTCGCGCGACTTCACCTCGCGCTGCGCAGGCGACATCGCGGCCATCGTGCGCAGGTTGTGCAGGCGGTCGGCCAGTTTCAGCAACACGACACGGGGATCATCGAGCATGGAGACAAACAGCTTATTGAAGGTTTCCACCTGCTGGCGCGCTTTACGCTCGCGCCTGGCTTGCGTCTCAGCCAGAGAAAGTGGCGCTTCGGCGGATTGGGATGGCGCCGCAGGCTGTGAACCGTCGGGGAGGATCACATCGCTATGGGCGGGCAACTGGCTCCTCGCGGAGGGGGTTGGCGCTTCGACGACAGTAAACTTGGTCACGCCGTCAACAATCATGGCGATGGCGTCGCCGAAGTGGGCGCGTAGCTCCTCAACAGAGAGATCGGTATCTTCTACGGTATCATGCAGCAGGGCGGCGGCGATGCCTTCGGCGTCGAGCGCAAGCTCGGCAAGCAGTGTCGCCACAGCGATAGGGTGCTCGATGTATGGCTCGCCGGTCTTGCGTTTCACTCCCTCATGCGCTTTCGCAGCCGTCTGGAAGGCGTCATAGATCAACTCGAGGCCAACAATAGGCATGTAGCGCGCGCAAAGCGCCAGCAAGGAGCGCATTGAGGGCAGCAGCGAGTAGTCGCCTCCGCGCGCCTCCGCAAGCGCATCAGCCAACACTTCCCCAGCTTCCCCAGGTGTCGCCTCATCCGCCAGCGCGCCATCGCTCGAAGAAACATCATACTTCTGATTGTCGGCGGCAGATTTGTCGCCATCGTGTGCGCCGGGTGTGTGGTTTGTCTTGCCTCCGCCGGGAACATCGGGAGCAATCGCTCCTGCCATGCCGTTGTGGTTAGGAAGGTCATCGAGAGCATCGTATGCGGCGCTCTCGCTCTCGACAAGGCCAGGGGTGGTAAGAGACGCGACAAGGCCCAGGTGGTGTGACCCCTGCCAGGGTTGGCCGGGCTGGTGTATGACTCGCATGCTCTCCCTCCCTCTGAACGCTGTGCGCCTCTTTCTGTTGTTGGTTGTTGTCTGGCGTCGGCTGGCGTCG
>JAJPIU010000062.1 GCA_021324535.1 Pseudomonadota bacterium | reverse complement strand
CTGATCCGCTGGATACTGATGATCATTGGGCTACTCTTCAGCGATGCCCTCGCCTGGGCGATCACCACCTTTGCGCAACATCCTGGCGCGCTGCCCATTCCCTTCCTGACGATTGGCACGGTCTTCAGCGGCGTGCTCTTCCTGATCGCCGCCCGCATGCGCATCTGACCTCTCCCCCGGCCCCTCCCCATCTATGGGGAGGGGAGGATTGACCTCTCCCCCGAACGGGGAGGGGAGGCGTTTGGTGGGGCAATCGTTCGCCGCATTCCCATCGCCACCCACGCCTGCCCCACAACGAACCAGGCGCCCTCCTTCCCGTGTGGGGAAGGGGGGTGGGGGGAGGATAGGTTGACGCCGCACGCCTCCATCGCATAAAATGAGAGGTATGAGTGAATTATCTTCCCGCATCGAGGCGCTCACACGCCGTGTACACGACATAACGGTGCATCTTTGACCTGGCCGGTAAACAGCGACAGATAGAGACGCTTGAGGAGGAGTCTCTCGCGCCTGATTTTTACGCCGACCGTCAACATGCCCAACGACAAATGCAGACGCTGAGCCGCCTGCGCACAGAGATGGAGACCTGGCAAGGACTCGAAACGCGGCTGGCCGAACTTGGCGATCTGGCGCAGTTGATCGAGGAAGAACCAGACGATCAGATCGAGGCCGAGATCGCCCAGGCCGCCGAGGAGATCGACGCACAGCTCGCGCGCGAACGCTTCAAGCTGCTGCTCAACGGCGAACACGACGCCAAATCGGCGATTGTCTCCATCCACGCAGGCAACGGCGGCGTGGACGCTATGGACTGGACGGAGATGCTCCAGCGGGCGTATATGCGCTGGGCCGAGGCGCACGGCTACACCGTCGAACTGCTCGATGAAATGCCCGGTGAAGAGGCTGGCCTGAAAAGCACGACGTTTAGCGTTAGTGGCCCCTACGCCTATGGCTACCTGCGCGGCGAGGCTGGCTCTCATCGGCTGATTCGTCTTTCGCCTTTCGACGCTGCCCACCGCAGGCAGACCTCGTTCGCCAAAGTGGAAGTCATGCCCGACATCGGCGATAGCCCCATCGAGATTACCGTGCGCCCGGAGGACATCGAGGTGGATACCTTCCGCTCCACTGGCAAGGGTGGCCAGCACCTCAACAAAACCGACTCCGCTGTGCGTATTCGCCACAAGCCGACGGGCATCGTCGTCACCTGCCAGAACGAACGCTCGCAGATTCAGAACCGCGAGATGGCGATGCGCGTCTTGAAATCGCGTCTGTACGAGCTTGAGATCGAGGAACGTGAACGCGAGGCGGCGCGGCTCAAAGGCGCACACGTCTCGGCGGACTTCGGCAGCCAGATTCGCACGGTCACGCTGCATCCCTATACGCTGGTGAAAGACCACCGCACGAACGTCGAGCAGGGCGATACCGTCTCCTACCTGAACGGCGAGATGGATCGTTTCATCGAGGCAAACCTGACGGCGCGCGCTGGCGAAGCTGCGCTGGTGTAGTTGGCAGGCGGCTGAAACCTCGCCTACGGGCTGCGCCACGAAGTCCGCCTGCGCGGACTCACACATCCCAGCGATTCCTCTGTATAGCAAGCGATTTCATGGTCGTTCGTCTGGCATACGCTACACAGTGGGAGGTGTCATGCGATGTTTGCACGATTGCCGTTTTCTCCCCTACCACCGGAGGTTCGCTCTGCCTGGCAGGTTGGCATGGATACCCCACACGAACTGGCCTTCGCCGGGTTGATTGGGCGCGCCGAAGGATTAACGGCGCCGGATGACGCATTGGATATTCCTAGAGCCTCTTCCGCCGCCGAGCGCGAGTGGCAAGAGTGGTGGGAACGATTGCTGACCGACAACATCAGCGTCCGCCTGGATCGCGCGCTCAGCGATGCGCCACATCCCGTGCAGCCAGACGAGTTTGCGGAGCGTGTGCGTTCCGCAGGCCTGGATCAGGTATGGGATCCTCCAAAGTTCGTTTCGCTGGCCAACTGGCCATTGCTTCGGGCGCTTTGCCAACTCCACTGGCCAACATTTTCGACGTGGGATAGGGTAGACGGCGAAAAGATGCGGCTGAACGATATGTTGAGCGCCAGCATGCAACGGCTCGACCTCAATCGGATGGTGTATCACTGTGTGCGAGCGGTGGGCAGGCGTGTCAGCGCGCCATTCAAGCTTCGGCTCGATGTCATCCCCTGGCCGGAAGACTATCACAGGCGCATCGGCGATGAGCACGTCGTCCTCGGCTCTAGCTATCTGGCGGCGAAGCGCGCCGAAGCTTTGCGCGCGTTGCTGGCAAGCTATATCATTCGGTTGGTGTAGGGCAATATGAAGCGACGCACGATGGATTTCATGATCGCCCTCGACCGCTCGGATCGTGCCCCCGAAGGGCTGACCCGCCAGCTCTATGCGCAACTGCGGGCGGCGATCCTGGATGGGCGTTTGCGCGCGGGCGACCGCCTGCCACCGACACGCGCGCTTGCGGAATTACTTGGCGTGGCGCGGCTGACCGTCGCCCAGGCATACGATTGGTTGCGCGCCGAAGGGTACGTCTACGGCAAGGTGGGCGCAGGCACGTTCGTTGCGCCCGTCTTCGGCGCCCACACAACAGGCGCCATGCCAGCCGATAGGCTACCCACAGGCGCATCCAACGATACATCCGTCCAGGCCCCATCGCCACTCTCCTACGCCCATCCACCTACCAGCGTATCCCCTGCAACAACCACAACGTCGGAGACAGAAGACGCACGCCGTCCACGACTTTCTGCATGGGCCAGACGCATCAGCGCGATACCGGCGCAGGGGGCAGGCGCGGGTGGCGACACGGCTCCCTACGATATGCGTCCCGGCGTGGGCGCGGCGGAGGCGTTTCCCTGGGCGCGCTGGCGGCGTATCGTCGGCTGGCAAGATAACGCCGACCCGCTGGCCGAACGCCGCGCCGAGGATCGCGAACGCGCCGCCCAGACTGGTCAGTGGGATGCGCTGCTTGGCCCGCTGGAGACACGAACGGCTATCGCCGCATGGCTGGGACGATCACGCGCGGTGCGCTGCTCACCGGAACAAATGCTGATCACCAGCAGTGTGCAGCAAACGCTGGCGCTACTGGCAAGACTGTTGATCGAACCGGGAGAACGCCTGCTCGTCGAAGACCCCAGTTATATCGGCTTCCATGCGGCGTTCCTGGCTGAGGGCGCACAGTTGGTGGGCGTGCCTGTGGATGAAAATGGCCTCTGTGTTGATGAACTTCCCAATCCCGCCGCCTCGCCCGGCCAGGCATTGCGGCTGGCCATTGTCACGCCGTCACATCAATATCCCACTGGCGTCACGCTGGCGCTGGATCGGCGGGTCGCGCTGCTCGATTGGGCGCGCCGGGCCGGAATCGCGCTGGTGGAGGACGACTACGATGGCGACCTGCGCCTGGAAGGCCAGCCGCTCGAAGCCCTACGCGGATTGGATACCCACGACGATGTGATCTATCTTGGCACGTTCGCCAAGGCGCTCTACCCTGCGACACGGTTGGCTTTCGCCGTATTGCCGCGCTGGCTGATCGAGCCAGTGGCCCGTGCGCGGGCCGCCAGCGACCGGCATCCCACCTGGCGCGACGCCATCGCGGTTGCGCGCTTCATCGAGGCAGGCGAGCTTGAGCGTCACCTGTTGCGCATCCGTCGGCTCTATCGCGCTCGACGCGATGCGCTGGTGACTGCTCTACATGCCGAGCTTGGTGACGTAGTGGAGATCGGCCCCGCCGAGGCAGGTATCCATTTGCTGGCGACCCTGCCACCAGGAACCGATGATGTGGCGCTGGCAGGAGATGCGCTGCGCGTGGGCGTCTCATTCACGCCGCTCAGCCCCCATTACCAGCGCGATCCGCATCCCGGCATGCTGCTCGGCTTTGGCGCATTGAATGAAGATCGGCTAGCCGAGAGCGTGCGGCTGCTGGCTCCCCTCGTGCGTGCGGCTGTGCCTCATTGAAAGATAAATATGCCATAGAGGAGTTGTTCTATGAGCATCAATGTGTTTTCATCGGCGTCTTCGCGGAATGATCCCACGCTACGCGCGATTACGCTCTATGGCTCACCCGACGCGCTGCCGCTGGCGATCCTCCAGCCCAGCGAAGATACAGCCAGCCAACAGGCGCTACCGGAGCCGATTCTCTGGCGGTACCCTCAATGGTTGGTCTTTTTTTCCGCCTTCCTTCTCGCCATTGAGGCTGGCCCTCTTCTTATTCTCGCCGTTCTCGGACTTGGAGCCGTTCTCATCCCCGGTGTTTTTACGCCACTGAGTTCTACATCAGATTTCGTCATTCTCTTCTTGGTTGCTTCAGCCATCTTTGCGCTAGCGTTGACGCTGGCAGGCTTCCTCATCTTTCGTCGCCCCTCCGGCGTCAGCGTAGACAACAGCGGTCTCACATCTCATCGCATCATTGGCGCAAAACAGCATATGCGATGGGATGAGATGCGCCTGCTTGTGATCGGCTTTCCGGAAAGTAACAGGTCACTGATTGGCCAGCCATACATTTTCCGGCTCTACTCTGCTCAGGGAACCGTTATCTCGTGGCGCTGTCCAGGCCCAACGCCGCTCAGCAGCAGCGACGACTTCAAGCCCTATCGCATGACCAACGAAGAGGCGCGCAGGCGTGCGCTGGCGCTGCTCAATGTGATCTACGCGCGTACCGGTCTGCGCCCGCGCACACTCGATCCGCGTCTTGCCCAACGTGCGAACACTATGCCGGTGGCGGCGCCCGCCACGCCACAAGCCCAACCCGCCACACCACAACCGGGCCAAACGCCAGCGTCGCTTGCCGCCCCCACGGCAATAGCGAGCATACCGGCGCCGACAACGCCAGCCCGCAGCCGACACGCAATAGCCCTACGAGACGCCTGGATCACGCTGGCCGTTACGCTTGCCGTGGCGCTCGTCGCGATCCTGGCGCTGTTTGCGCTCTCCACGTCGGCGCTGCTCTCGCCCAGGCTTGTCATGCTGGTCGCCGCGCTGGCGCTTGTGGGCTACCTCTTATTTCTCATCGCGGAAGCGCGCGATCTATCACGCGTCCGCAAGATACGCTCAGAATGGACGGGCTATCCTCAGGCGAATGCGCAACCGGATCAAGTGTATACCTTCACGACAGGGCGCCATCGCTCGACGCGCCTGCTCTGTTTGCTTGGTGGATTGCTGCTCTTGCCGACCATCATCCCATTGGCGCAGATCGTGTTTGGCGTCTCGGCGACTGGCGCGGCGATGGACGCTTCCACAAGCGATACAGTCGCCGGAGTATTCGCGGCGCTCAACGTGTTGTGCGGCCCGATTGGTATCCTTATCGCCCTGAGCGGACGGCGAGCATTGTTCCGCGCCGACGCCGCAGGGATCAGCCTGATCGAGGGTCGGCATGTCTCCACCATCCGCTGGGATGAAGTGGAGCGCATCGAACGCTACGTCCCCTTCAAGGAGATCGCCCTCGATGCGCAGGGTGGAATCTACACCGTGTTTGGCCATGGAGCCATCGCACAGATCATCTGGTCGGTTGGTGGGATAGCAGGCGCATGGCTCTATGGAAGCCTTCCCAATGCCGAGGCGCTCACTGGCGATGGAATGGCTGCGCTTGCCGTCCGGCGCAGCGGCAAGCCACTTGAGATCGCCTATAAACAGGATGCTTAGACGGCAATAGGCGACAGAATACCTATCATCCCATGACCCCAACCGGGCTAGACCCACAGTCCTTGTGTGATTACTTCCGGCGGCGCGGATCGTCCCACACTACGTAGCCGCAAAACGGCCCCACGCCGCTTCCTTTCCAGGTTCAAGCGACCTGCTAGGAAGTTTTGTTCATGGGCTGTCGCTGCTGTTTGCCACATCGTCATAACCACTGTCTATCAAGTGTTCCTCAGTGAAAGGCAGGATGTGACAGCGCGCCACCCGCGCCTGTCAACTACTCCCTATGGCAAGAAAAGTTACACGTTTTCGTCCTGCTGCCCCTCCACCAACCGAAGAATTGCCACTGGTCAACGCCAGCGCCACCGTCGCGGCCTGGCTCGAACACTACTGGCGCAAACTCCAGCTTCCCTCTGAGCAGGCGCGCTACCTGGGCGTCACCGACGACCGGCAAGAGTTCGCCCGCTGGACAGGCCGTCGCCTGAACCCAATGGCGCTGGGATGCTACTGCTACCTGCCGCTTACGCGCGACGACCTGGCCAACCAACCCTCCACGCAACCCACAGGAGCGCAGGGCGTCAGCGCCGCCTCCACCTCGCCCACCAGCGCGAACACCACGCCAGCGGCGACCAGTCTCGCTCTGCACAAAGGATCGAGCGGCGATAATCTATCTGGCCTGGCAAGCGGGCTACAACTGGCGCTACCCGGTTTCGGCGTCCAGCCCGATGTGACTGGCGATCCGGCGACCCTGTGCATTTCTCTGGCGTCTGTCCAGGGCGACGAGCGCCATGACGGCGAGGCGGACGAGACAGATGATGAGGATGAGATCGTTGACTTCCGCCACTTGATTTTTGTCGAGCCGGATTTACTTCCCGAAGGCATCGAAGTCACCATCGCGCATGAACTGATTCACCTCTCTGACCGTGTGAAGGGGCAGCCGCGTAAACATCGTTGCCACGGCCACGACTCCATCTCAGTGGATGAGGCAGCCATCACCGGACGCGACCCTGCCTGGCTGCGCGATCTGCTAGCTGAAGAGACTCGCCGCCGCGAGGCCGTTCTGCGGCAGGCGCGCCCCTACCGCTTCTTTTACGTCTGCCCCAATTGTGGCAAAGAGTATCCGCGTGTGCGCAAATATCAGCACGCCGTCTCGTGCGGGCACTGCGACCGCCATTTCAACCCTGCGTTCCTGCTGCGCCTGCGCGATGAGATCGGGGCATAACCTACCTCTCTGTCCCCCTTCCCGTGTGGGGAAGGGGGTATTTCATTGATTGGGTATTGGGGAGGGAATAGTGTTTATGTCACATCTCTCCCCCGGTGTTCGTATAATCTAAGAGGAGTATTGTGGGACGAGGGTGGTCTTACCGTGCCTGAGTGGCGTAGCTAACACACCTGGTGAGACAGCCTTGCTATTCCCCGTATAACCGATATTGAGAGATACAGAGCGTCTTGAACACGCAGAAATATACACAAGAGGGCCGCGATTTATGAGTTTTTTTACCCGACTTCTGGGCGATCCGAACGAGCGCGAACTCAAGCGCATTCGTCCCATCGTCGAGCGCATCAACACGCTGGAGGACGAGATACACGCGCTCTCCGATAGTGACCTGAAGGCGATGACCGGCGAGTTCAAACAAGAGTTGGAGAACGGAGCCAGCCTGGATGACATCCTGCCCGAAGCGTTCGCCGTCGTCCGCGAGACAAGCCAGCGTGTGCTGGGAATGCGCCACTTCGACGTACAGTTGATAGGCGGCGTTGTGTTGCACGAAGGCAAGATCGCCGAGATGCGCACTGGCGAAGGCAAAACGCTCGTCGCCACCCTGCCATCCTACCTCAATGCGCTCACCGGCAAGGGTGTTCATATCGTCACCGTCAACGACTACCTGGCCCAACGTGACCGCAACTGGATGGGAAAAATCCACGAGTTCCTCGACCTTTCGGTCGGCGTCATTCTGTCCTCTCAACAGCCCCAAAGCGCAGAGCGCAAGGCCGCCTACGCGGCTGACATTACCTATGGCACAAACAACGAGTTGGGCTTCGACTACCTGCGTGACCACATGGTACCCGACATCTCGATGTGTATGCAGCGCGAACTCAACTTCGCCATCGTTGACGAGGTGGACAACATCCTGATTGACGAGGCGCGCACCCCGCTGATCATCTCCGGCGAGGCCAGCGAGTCGGCAGAGCTGTACATACGCTTCGCCCG
>JAJPIU010000205.1 GCA_021324535.1 Pseudomonadota bacterium | reverse complement strand
TACCTGGCTGGCTGGGCTACCTGCCCTTTGGCCTGGAACTCTTCGCGATGTATCAGTTCTCGCTCTGGGCCTTCCGCCAGCGCGACGACAAGCTCGTGTTTTAGGGCCGCTTCGAGAGAAACGCCAGCAAACAAGCCAAACAATTTCTAACGCTTGTGTCAAGTAGACCCTTCACGATTGAGTACCACTGGGCCATACCCTCTTGACACAATCAACGCACATGAGTATGATGTAGCCCCATAGAGAGCTGTTGGGATAACGAGGTACATGACGGTAGATCGGTTATGGTGGAAGCAGTTGGAGGTGAGTACGCTTCAATAACCTCACTTTCTTAACGCCAAGATTTGAGCTCGTTGCGTCTCTATAGGCTTCAGGATCATAGAATGTGCCCCCCAAAACAGCTGCCCAAGGTTTGTGCTTCACAAGCATCCACAAACCATGATGAACAAACAGCGACAGACATCAGCGGATAGCACGACAATTCTAAGAGGAGGGGGCTGTATATGGTAATAAGGGAATCGGTTGATCGGAGGAGGTTTGCTGTTTCACGGAATGTGTACGCAGAAACAGTTCTGCCCGGTTCATCTGATCATGAAGAGGCACGACGTCTACAAACCGAACGGTTTTCAAAAGTAAGCGCACGTGAGAGAACCACAGAAGCAAGCTATACTGAGGTGACAGACAACTCTTGGCGCCATAGCATACACATCGTGGTCAAGTGTGCAGCATATTTGGAGCCTATTCCTATAGACGAACAAAGCACGAAGCCTGGCTCTAGGAGGGTGGAGCGAATCATTGGCACGGCCCGTCTCGATCTACGTGGCGGAATGTTGATTGAATCCATGATCCGGCTCATACCAGGTTCCGCTTCACAGCTGGACTTGTTGAGCGGTAAAGTCGGTGAGATTAGCACATTCGCAACTAGCCCGGATCTGGATAAGGCAACTATCATCGACGCCATTGACGCTATCATTGGAGTCATCATTCAGTTGGCACACGATTACGAGCTTGATAGACTCTGGATATTTCCACGCAATGGATTCATGAGTATTCTCTGGGCAACCATTCCCGGCATTATGCCTGGCTATCCCTTTACTCTTAACCCTGATGTGGCGGGCTGGAATGAGGAAAGCGAGCGCCTTCAACAGTTTCGGGCATTGCGGCTACGAGGCGTGAGTGATTTCCCTAATGTTTATCAAATAACGGCACAGGAGTTAGAGGCAAAGCTGAGCGAACGCTTTGCGTTGCTCCCAGAGAGGGAGAAGTACCGCCCGCAGATGGATCGCATCTTGCTGCGTGCTATGTGGCAAGCCCAAAAACAGCACACAGCGAAAGTTCTCAAAACAGAACAAGCGGTTCACTATAGCAATACAACAGTTGATCTGGCCAATCTAGAGAACGATAGGGGGAAATTGATGAGCTCAAGGCAAGGCCAGAGTTTCCTTCCCTTCCTCTCATCAAGTGAGGGAGCGGCCAATTATCTGCATGCTGTTTTACAGCAAGGCGGTCAGGCGGCAGCAGAATATAAAGAGAAGAGCTATCAACTGCTTAATGTCCAGAGAGGAATGCGAGTACTGGATATCGGCTGTGGGATAGGCGTAGATCTTCTTCCTTTGCGATCGCTCGTCGGTGACACTGGAGTTGTGGTCGGGCTTGACCACAATGTTGATCTGGTTCGTAAGGCGCGCGAAGCTCCAGGGGTGCGTGAATGCTCGAACATCTTGGTCTTTCAAGGCGATGCACATGACATGAACTTTCCAAACGAGACATTTGACCGTGTGCGCGCAGACAGAGCGATTCAGCATTGCCATACACCTGCCAAAGTAGTGACCGAGATATGGCGTGTCCTTCAGCCTGGTGGAAGTCTTACCATTGTTGAACCTGATTGGAAGGGTATTGTTCTCTATCCAGCCAGCGCACAAGGGGGGGACAATGATTCAGCTCTTTCTCACCTGTTTGATTGGTACAGCCAGCATCTGCCTCATGCACTGATTGGTCGCCAACTGCGGTCACTACTCAGTAGCCAGGGTGACATGGCATGGGCCCAGGTACAGGTTGAAGGGATGGCTTATTCTTTTGTAGATTGGCGCGCCGTTGATACGGTGCTCCAGGTTTCTCAGTCTGTCCATGCGTCTATACAAGAAGAACCTGCGTTTGCAGAAGAGATGAGCAATTGGCTAATGGCGCTAGAGCAGGCATCGCAAGATGCTGATTTTTACGCAATGGTGCCACTTTTCTTCGCATATGCGAGGAAGCCTTTGACCATACGTTAAGCGAAAACTGATGTGATGCAGTCTGCCATTAAGCAGACCGCCGCTAACTGATAGGAAGGGAAGTCGAGCGTCATGAATTCCAAAGTGCCTCAACCGATAGGTTCCCCTCAACGAGAGTGGGATCGGGCCAACTCCGCCTCCCGTGGTCAATTTGGAAGCATGTCGGCGTCTAATCGCTCCGTCGATCAAGTGACAGGCGATCGTGCGACAATACGGCGCCCTGGTGTTTTGGGATGGTGGGTTGATTTGACAGCCCCACCTCGCCCAACAAAGCAACTTCCTGTCGTAGCGCGCGAACGCCTACGCAAGGCAGAACTTACCAGCTATATCATCCTAGCGGTATTTGCGTTTCTCCTTGCTCTCATTTCTAATAGCCTTGCCAGTCCAAGTACTGCAGTAGCTGTTGTCACGATGGGAATAGGTTTGGTGATTGGGGCGGTTCTCAATCGCTTGGGAGCGACACGCACAGCAGCTTACTTTGTGCCTGGATTGCTTACTGCTTTGATCATGCTCACCTTAATTGGCGCACCTGGTCTGCAACTGATTGGCTTGCCAATCTATGATCTTTTCGTCATTCCTATTTTCATCACGTCGTTGAACGCTGATCAGCGCGCTCCCTGGATATTTGCAATTGTTGCTATTGCTTTCATTGTGGCAGATTTTACCCTACAACCTCACGCGCTTATCACGGCAACCACTGCACATGGCTCCGCACAGAGCTTCGACGACATCGCTTATGAGGTGAACAAGTACGGGTATTGGGGTACAATCAACCGGCATGTCGCTCTCTGCTTCTTCGCTGCCCTCTTTGGCTGGTTGGGCGCGCGCTCAGTAGATACCGCTATCGCACGGGCTGACCGCGCCGAAGAGCTGGCCGCGCTCGAAGGAGCTATCGCCGACCAGAAGCGCCAGCTCGATGTCGGCGTGGAGCAACTGCTCATGGCGCACACGCGCGCCGCCAACGGTGACTATAGCGTGCGGGTGAACCTCGGCCAGAGCAACTCGCTCTGGGTGGTGGGACAATCGCTCAACAACATGCTGACGCGCCTGCAAAAAGCAGGGCAGGCGGAGCATCAGCTTCGCCGTACCGAGGAAGAGTTGCGCCGACTGGCTGCGGCAATTGACGATGCGCGCGCCGGTCGCCCGCCCCTCTGGCCCGCTCCTTCCGGCACGGTGGCAGACGAGATCGTCCTGCGCATCAATCCCGCTGCGCGCCAACTCAATCCTCAGGGCTTCTCCGATCCGGGGCAGCCAACACAACTGGGGCGGCCAGGCCAACAAGGACAACCAGGGCAACAGGGATACTACCAGGGGCAATACCCAGGCCAGCCTATGCAGGGCATGCAGGGTATGCAAGGGGCGCCAAATAGTGGCCCTGGCGGTCAGCGTTCCCCATATGGCTATGGGCAACAGAGCGATCCCTACCAATCGCACTACTCCAACCAGTCCGGCCAACAAGGCCAGCCACGCTCACCGCTCTATCAACGTCCTCCCTCGGCCCCAAGAACCTCTGATCTCGGCGCCGACCCGCATATGCCAGGGAGGCAGGGGATGCCAGGGATGCGCGGGGGGTATCCCCAAAATCCACAGGGCTACTATGACAATGATCAGGAAGCGCCGATGGACGGATTCGCCGCAGAACCGGATCAGTGGGCCTACCAGGATGAACAGGAGCGCAGATAGATGAGCCAGGCGCACCAGATCATCGAGGGAACCATCGTCACCAAAGATACCGGCCTCTCCGCCACCTTTGAGGGGGTGGAGCAGCCCTATGTGCGCTGCGTGATCGCCCGGCTGGACGATCCTGAGCGCCACGCCGAGGCGCGCATCGTCGGCATGAGCGATATTCCCCAGGGCGTGGGCGACGCCATCACGCTGGAGGTGACGCGCGCCGTCACCGACCGCAAGGCTGGCGTCGTCCGTTTCGACTGCAAGCTGGTCGGCTGATGCCTACGCAACCCCGCGCGCCGTTGATTGCGCTGCTCACCGACTTTGGCCTGATCGATCCCTATGTAGGCGTCATGAAAGGCGTGATGCTGGGCATCGTCCCTGGCATGGCGCTAGTTGACCTTACCCACACTATCCCTCCGCAAGACATCGAGACTGGGGCCTGGCAATTGCACATCGCCTGGCGCTACCAACCAGCAGGCAGCGTGATCCTCTGCGTGGTGGACCCTGGCGTGGGCAGCGCGCGCCGCCCGGTGGCTTTCCGGCTGGGTGGGCGCATCTTCGTCGGGCCAGACAATGGGCTGTTTACCTATGCGCTGGCCGCCGCGCCAGTGGAGGAAGCTATCGTACTCGATAATCCTCGCTTTCATCTGCCCCAGGTCAGCAACACCTTTCATGGGCGCGATCTCTTCTCGCCCAGCGCAGCGCATCTGGCCGCTGGTGTTCCCCTCAGCGAGCTTGGCTCCCCGCTCGACCCCGCGACGCTCATCCGGCTGGACATCCCGGCGCCCGCATGGGAAGGCGAGACGCTGGTGGGGCGCATCGCGCATGTAGACTATTACGGCAATCTGATCACCAATATCGAGGGCGATCTTGCCGCACGGGCGCTTTCTACCGAGGGTGTGGCGCTGACGCTGGAAGTGAGCGCAGAGCATGTATGGCGCATTACAAGCCGCGGCAGCCACTTTGCCGCCGGAAATGAGGGCGAACTCTTTATGCTGCGCGATAGCTCCGGGCGACTGACGATTGCCCTGCGCAACAGTTCCGCCGCCGCACAGACGGGCGCGAAACGGGGGACGCGCATCACACTGACCGGCCTGCACGGCGCCGCTACGCCATAAGACCGTTGGCCTATTTCCTCTTGACGACTTGACGCATATCAAGCTATAGTGCCTGCGAACCAATCAACGATGAAATGGTAAAGCGAGACATGCGCGATGGATGCAGACGACACATTGACAGGCGCGCCCAAGCCACTCGTCGCCACTGCTCAGCAAAATCGCCCGCGCGGGGTAAACTGGGGCGACATGATCGATTCTCAACGTGCGCAACAGTTGGAACGCTCTATGCAAAACCCTCCACGAGGCGATCTCGGCCCCTACGCGGTTCCTGGCGTCTCGCTGACTGGCGCGGACGTGTATTGGCTGGCGGTACGCACGCTGGTGGCGCACGATCAGATTACCCCCGATGAGGCGATGAAGCGCCTGGAACAGGCGAAAGAGGATGCTCTGTTGCGCGTCTCATTGGATTTTTCGCAGCTTGATTTGCGGGGCGCGCGGCTGGCAGGGGCGCATCTTGAAGGCGCGACGCTTGGGAAAGCGCGTCTTCAAGGGGCGACAATGGGCGCCGCTCATCTCAATAACGCCTATCTCGGCGGCGCCTGCCTGGATGACGCCTTTCTTGATCGCGCCGACCTCACGGGAGCAAATCTGCGAGGAGCCTTCCTCAAGCGTGTCTCGTTGCGCTCAGCGCGCCTCAACAGCGCCTATCTTGAGTCTGCGCTTCTGCATGACGCGCTGCTCAGCCGGGCCGATCTGATCCGGGCGCGCCTCATCAATGCGCAATTGATCCGCGTTGACCTGCGCGAGGCAAGCCTGCAACGCGCCAACTTTATCCGGGCGTCGCTTGAAGATGTGTATATGTACGAGGCGCATCTCGAAGGCGCGCTCTTCACGGAGGCGACGCTCATTCGTTGCGACTTTCGTCGCGCCACGCTCGACAGCGAGACGCGGCTGAACAAGGTGGCGCTTAACGCCCCTTTCCTTGAGCAGACCCGCCTGCGCGACACAAATCTGGCGGTGCTCGATTGGAAACCGATCAAAACGCTCAGCGACGAAACGGAGGCGCGTGAGCCGCATAAGCGCATATATTCCTATCGGAGCGGCGTCTATTCGTATCGGTATAAGAACCAGAAGACAGGCGAACTTGAGATAATCACTGAGCATGTCAAGAGGGGGATGCGAGTTCGCGGGTTCGACAAAAAGCGTAAGAGCGCCAGACAACGCGCCGAGGATTACCGTTCCGCCGCTCGGGCCTATCGTGCGCTCTCAGTTGCGCTCAACGATCAAGGTATTTCGCGCGACGCCGCACGCTTCCAATATCGCTCGGAGGTCATGCGCCGCAAGGCTGCCTTTCACGAATGCAAAGTCGGCTTGTGGGCAGTGTCGGGCATACTTGATCTCCTGGCAGGGTATGGCATCCATCATATCCGGCGGCTGTTTATCTCCTATGTCATCGCGATTCTTGGGTTCGCCGCGCTGTACTACGTCTTTGGCCAAGTCTGGGGGCCGTCACTGACCATTCCCAATGCGCTGCTGCTCAGCTTCACGTCGTTTCATGGGCGCGGGTTGGCGCCAAGCGCCTCGCTCAGCGATCTCATGCGCTATTTCGCGATTGGCGAGGCGCTGCTGGGGGTCGTGGTCGAAGCCTTGCTGATCGCGGCGCTGGTACGCCTGATCACTGGCGATTGATGCAGCCAATGAGTTATTGACAGTTGGCCTTGCCTCTTGTAGACAATCTTCGGCAGGAGGCAGGCTGTTACCGCTTTCCCGTTGTCGTCTGCGCATGGGAAGGGTTGGGCGTGGGATCGAATTGCGCGAAGGTAATCGCCCGTGCGCCCGCCGCTAGCATGTCATGCTCCGCTTTCTCGCCGTCGCCCGGCTTCACCTCAACAGGCAGCGAGGCGTCGCGCAGCCAGACAACCTCCAGCCCTGGTCGGTGCGCGCGTTGCTCCTCGGTCGTCAGTCTGGTGTGCTCCTTATCGGAAAGCCGCCAGTCGGGGTTGAGCGCGTCGAGCACGGTTTGCCGCACGCAATAATCAGTCGCCAGGCCGCCCACGAAGACGCGCGTGATCTCGCGCTCCATCAACGCCTGCGCCAGCGTTTCGCCGTTATCCAGGTGGCCCTCGAAGGCCGAATAGCCGTCATCCACCTCGCCTGTGCCTTTTGTGACGATGATCATCCGATCAACATGCTGCAAGCCGGGATGAAACTTCGCGCCATCGCTGTCCTGCACACAGTGCGCGGGCCAGGTATCGAAGTGCTTTGTGTGTCTGGAGCCTTCAGGCTTAGGGTGCCAGTCGCGCGAGGCGAAGATGGGAATACCCACCGCCAGCGCGCGCTCGATATATTTGTTCAACTGCGGTACAATCTCGTCGCCGCGTGGCACAGCAAGGCTGCCCGTAGGAGGGCAAAAGTCGTTTTGCACGTCAACGATGATCAGCGCATCGCCTGCCATAGCTGTTTCTCCGTTCTCTTGTGGCCGATTGAAGCAAATAGTTTCTTCTTGCCTGATCTACGGCTCCATCACCGGTTGCGTTCCGCCTGGATGTTTTGATCGTTTTGTGCGCCATGCACATCAGAGGATGCCCCAGCGGAGTCGCCAGACGCGCCGTGTTCAGCGGAGGGGCCTTTGCGGCGGGGCAAGTGGTCTTCGCGGAAGCGACGGAACGATACCCTTACACGATAGATGATGAGCGGGATGAGCGCCAGCAGGATGAGCAGCGCAATGACGCTGGCAAGCAGATTGCTCGCGCCAGCGGCGGCAGGATAGCGGGCAAGCTGGTGGCCTGCCGCAGCATAGACAACCGCGCCGCTCTGTGGGCTTGTCGCTACGGCCAGCCCCGTCACGCTGGCGCCCAGGCTCCCCAACCCAGGGGCCAGCGCGCTCCACTGTTTCCCACCATCTTCCGAGCGATACACCTGCCCATTGACTGCGGCCAGCAGCCATTGCGGCTGCGCGGGATAGCGCGCCAGGGCCGTCACTGCGCCGGAAGGCAGCCCGCTGGCGTTGTGCGCCCAGGTCGCGCCGCCATCGCTACTTTCTATCAGGCCGCGCGATGTGGCGGCGAAGATGGACGGCTGCGTGGAAGCATGAGGAGCAGGGAGCGACGTCAGTGCATTGATAGCTTCGGCGCGTCCGGTCAAGCCTGGCGCCCAGGTCTGGCCGCTGTCGGTCGAGATGTAGAGATTGATCTCGGCCTGCGATTGAGCCAGCCCAGCGTAGCAGGCGCCGCCGACACAGAGCAACGCCCGCACACCAACGCCAGCGAACGACGGCAGGCTGACCTTTGCCCAGGTCGCGCCGTCATCTTTGCTACGATACATTCCCTGCCTTGCCAGCCCCGCCAGCAGCACGCCATTGCCCGCGCTGGCAAGCGAGAGAACCATATCGGTGGCTGGCAGGCCATTCCCGTAAAACGCCCAGTTCTTGCCGCCATCCTGGCTGCGCTCTATCCCTTGACTGGTCGCCGCAAGGATGACATTCGCGCGCGTCGGGTCGGAGAGCAGCGCCGTGATCTGCGCGTTCACAGGCACACCATGCCCGGCGGTCGGCTGGCTGGAACTGCTGGCAAACGCGCGATAAATCTCGCCGCGATCTGTGCCGATGTAGACGATGTTGGGATTGTGTGCGTCGGGGGAGAGGGAGATCACCTGCGCGCTTCCATCCGTCTGTAGCGTCTCCCATTGGGATTGCGTTGTCCCACAGGCGGCCAGCGCCAACGTCAGCGCCAGGCCAAGCAGCGCCAGCGGACGCCAGAGAGGGGCGATACCGGAAGTGAGATGACGGCGCATGAGATGGCTCCTCGTTCGGATTGTGAGATGGCAGATCAGGCGTCGTCAAACAAGCGAAGCTCTTCGCCCAGGCCGCGTTCGCGCGCCAGCGTATAGACATGCGCCGCGACGGCCACATCTTCGACGCCAAGCCCTAACGACTTGAAGAGCGTGATCGCATCGTCGGCCAATTTGCCGGGCCGCGCCGATCCGTCGCCGCTTGCAGTAGGCGCGTTCGCGAGCAGCGCGCCCAGCTCGATGAGCCGCCCCTGCGCGACCGCCTGCTCCCAATCGAAGCGGCCCTCACGCGCGGGAATCAGCAAATCGCCAGCCTCGATGCGCGCCTGTTCAAGCGAATCTACGGCGATGAGTTGGCTGCGTGCGAGCGTCTCGTCATCCACCTCGCGGCGGTCGCCCCAGTTCGACCCCATCGCGTTGACGTGCGCCCCCGGCTGAAGCCATGCGCCCTGCATGACCGGGTTGCGGGAGGTGGTAGCCGTCACAACGATCTCCGCCGGACGGATAGCCTCTTCGGCGATTGCGACGGGACGCACATCTAGATCGGTTTCGGCGCCCATCCGCGCGCAGAAGTCGCGCAGTCGTTCGGCGTCACGCGCATAGACATAGACGATCTCGACAGGCCGCGCATTACACATCGCCAGCAGTTGCGTCCCTGCCTGTCCACCCGCGCCAATCATGCCAACAATACGGGCGCCCGGTCGCGCCAGCGCGCGAGTCGCCACGCCAGAGGCTGCGCCGGTGCGCATCTGGCCGAGCCAGTCTGCCTCGATGATTGCCAGCAACCGCCCATCTTCGGCTGAAGAGAGCAAGACGGCGAAGCGCACGCCGCCCGCGAAGGCAGTGTATGTCTTCAGGCCGATGAAGCCCACACCCTCAGCGTCGGGAGCGCCTGCCTGGCCAGGAACATACGCGGGCAAGGTATGCAGCACGCCGCGTTTGGGGACGACGACACGCACACGCGGCTGGTTGAGCGCCTCGCCGCGCCCCAGCCGCCGCAGCGCAGCCTCGACGATGTTCATGGTATCGGGCATGGTCAACACTGCCCGCACGTCGCTTTCCCGTAGAATGAGCGTCACTTTATCCCTCCGTTCGGCCAGTTGGATGTCATGTCGTAAGCGTATACCCCTACCATAGAATGTGTACATCATCAAGCGGGTAATTGCCACCTTTGGTTGATGCCCTGCAAACACGAAGGCGCCTCCCTCCATACAACCTGTACAGAAGGAGGCGTAAGAAGCGTATGCGGCGGAAGCCGTTCAACTGAAGTTTACCCCCCACAGAAGCATATTGCCAGTATGCGCGTCAAAGACTTCATGGCCATACTTGGCCGGAGGGATTTTCGCACCTTTAGGGACGTGTATCATGTTTGCAACAAGAAATGGCCCCTCTACCGAGACGTAGCAGACTAACGCATCATCTGGGCGACCAACGCTTTCACCCGCCATCAACTTGCTCGCCTGCGCGGCGCTCACAAACTGAATCGTCAGGATCTTCATGTGTGCGCCCGGCGCCAGGGGAGCAAAGCCATCCTTGTTCAGATAGGCCACCACATCGGCTGTGGTGAAAGCAGGACAGGAAGCCGTCTTCGCGACACACTGCTTGAAGCGTGGCGTGATGGCAGGCGACCCGTCCACATACGTCCATGTGATGTTAAAGTTTCGGGGATTATAAGTAGGTGGCGTCGGAATCTGTTTGATCGGGGTAGCCGTTGCAGCGTTCGCTGACCACCCTGCTCCAATAGCCACCAGGGCAAGAATAGCCACCGCTACTCCTGCCAGTTTCAGCTTGAATCGTGATGACATCGGTTTCGTGTCCTTTCTGCTGCGCGCCTTGTTGACTACTTGCCACAGCGGCGCTACGACTTCATGCACTTCGGGCAACTTCATGTGATGTGTTACCTCTGAACGCTGCTTGTTTCTCCTAGTCATATGTCACCCAATCTCCGCCCGTATTTCCCTGGCAGTTGCAAGGTACAGTGTTCCAAAATCCGTGAGGCGGCGGGTTGGTACTGGTATTTTGCCCTGCGTTCTGCTGATAGTTGAAGTTGCCATTGGTACTCAACCATTTGTTGTATTGGAAATGAAAGTCGCCAGCGGATCCATTTGTATCCGATAACTCGGAGCCAATTTGGATCTGATCGACATTCATTTGGTTGTTAGTGGATTGCCCTCCTGGCTGGGCCACGAGATTTCCTGACTCATAAACGTCTGTGGCGACGTCCCAGGTGGTACCTTGAGATGACCATGAGTTGTGGTTGGTGATGTAGACATAAATCATGTAGGGCAAGAGATTCACCCCATACCCACCAAATGTATACAGTGGGTGCTCATTATAGCCACCAGCGCCTGGCCTTTCGTCCGCCCAAAATAAGCGGACGGAGTTATATCCTTTATGACAATTGATCGGATCGCTCGCCGGATATGTAGAGATACCTGATTCTACCCAGCACTCACCATCTTGGTCTGATGTACATTGTGAGCTATTGGGGTCGGAAAACCAGGTCTCATTATCAATAAAGCCCGCACAACCGGAACAATTTAAATCCCCATACGGGTTGATGAGGGTTGTTGTTCCTCCGGTGTGTCCAGTCCAGGTTATTTGAGCGTAACAATGATTATTGAAGGGTTCGGGGTTATTGCAATAGCCAGTCAGCGGAATCTGTGAGGCTGATGAGTGGGCACCAGCGGCCAAAACAGGAGTAGAGGTCATCTGAAACAGGGTAAACGCTAGGAGTGCGCAGAGAATGAGGAACCGGTCGAAATACTTCTCAAGCATGTCAGAACTGTTGACATGGGTTGACATGGGTTGACATGGGTTGACATGGGTCTACCTCCTTACAGCTCACGGATACCGTTTCATGTCGTGGTGCGCTTTTCGAAAGCGCCCCGTTACTGAATAGAAGCAATGATACACCATCAATATGTGTTTGTCAAGTGGTAGGTTTAGAATTGACATCACTTCTGCGTTTCATAGGTAGAGGTGGAGGCGGAGCTTCACAAAAAGTGAAGCTCCGCCTCGTCATTGTACTACATTAGTTACTCAACTCGCTTCTTCCGCGCTAGCGCGCAAAGCCGCGACCACACGCTTGAAGCGATCATATTTCGTCTGATACGCCTGATGCGCCTCGGGGCGAGGGTTCGTCATACGTGCGCCGCTCTGCGCCTGCATATACGCGCTGAGGCGTTGCTCCGCCTGCTGGATCGCGTCATCCCACGTCAGGGCGCCGCTGGCGATGGCGGCCAGCGTCACCGCGCCCAGCGTCGAGGCGTCTGCTCCGGCGGGGAAGGCGACCGGAATGCCCGACACATCGGCGACAAGCTGGCGTATCCAGCCGGTTTCAAGCAGCCGCCCCGACGCGATAAACATCTGCGGGCGCCCCACCGTCGTCATCAGATCGCTTGCAATCCAGCAGGCGTTGAAGGCGATGCCCTCCACCACCGCGCGCGCCAGGTGCACGGCGTCGGTCTGGGTATTCAGGCCAACGAACGCGCCCTGGGCATGGGCGTCCCACAGGGGAGAGCGTTCGCCGGAGAGATAGGGAAGGAACAGCAGATCGCCCGCGTTTGTCTTTTCAGCCGCGTTGAGCAAATTGCCGACATCCGCCGGGCCGAGCAATGCGCGACGGGCCAGCCAATCGAGCGCGGCGCCGCCATTGTTGCTGGCCTCGCCCACCACGAAGCGCCCATTCGCCAGCACGTAGCAAAATGGCCGCGTCTGTGGATCGGTCTGTGGCGAGGTCACGCCCACCCGCGCGGCGCTGCTGGTGCCGATGGTTAGCGCCATCCGCTCTTTCGTCAACGCGCCCACGCCCAGATTGGCCAGCGTCCCATCTGAGGCGCCAATCGTAAACGGCGTCTCAGGCGTCAGCCCCTCCGCCAGCAGGCGTTGCTCACGCAGACCGCCGCGTGTCAGGGTGGTGGGCGTCAACTCTGAAAGCTGGTTGGGAGTGATTCCGGCAAGCGAGAGAGCTTCCGCGTCCCACTTGTTTTCGTTGAGATTATACATACCAGTGGCGCTGGCGATGGAGGCGTCTACCTGCCAGGCGCCGAGCCAGCCGTGCCAGATATATTCTTTGAGCGAGACGAAGCGCACAGCCTGGGAGAGCAATTCGGGGCGCGTCTGGCGTAGCCAGAGCAGTTTGGCCAGCGGCGACATCGCATGGATGGGTGTACCGGTGCGAGCGTAGAGCGCCTTGCCCTGTGGCGTGGCCCAGAGCGCGGCGGCCTGGCTGGCGGGACGGCTATCCATCCAGGTGAGCGCGCGTGTAAGCGGCGCATCATCCGGCCCGATGGCAAGCAAACTGTGCATGGCGGCGCTCATCCCCACCCGCTCCACGCGATAGCCCAGCGAGCGTGCTTGATGGGCAGCGTCGGCGGTGATGGTGGTCACGGTGTCATAGACGGCGCGCGGGTCTTGCTCGGCGGCGCCGGGCGTCTCGCTGATCATCGTCAG
>JAJPIU010000226.1 GCA_021324535.1 Pseudomonadota bacterium | reverse complement strand
GAAACAGCACGGTTGCGGCGCTGCATTGGAAGATTGACGAACGCTTTGGCGAGAACAACATGGTGTTTGACCCCCACTTCCATCTCGATTTGCGCGAGGTCTTGAAACCAGGGCAATGTACCGTTGTGCAACTGAACGAGGTGGACGAGCGCGACCAGCAGGTGATCGTCGCGACGCTGCTGCGGCGGGTCTATCGTGCGCGCATGGATACCGAGCGCGGCAAAGTCCACCTGGGCGATGAGCGCCACTTACCCTATCCCGTCTTCATTTTGATCGAAGAGGCGCACCACTTCGCGCCGCATGGGGGTGAGGTCGTCACGACGAACATCCTCAAACAGGTGTTGGCGGAGGGCCGCAAGTTTGGCATTGGTGTGGGGTTGATCAGCCAGCGCCCCGGCAAACTCGACGCCGATGTGCTCAGCCAATGCCTGACGCAGTGCATCATGCGCATCGTCAATGTGGTGGATCAGCAGAGCGTGGCGATGGCGGTGGAAGGCGTGGGGCGCGAGCTGCTGGATAACCTCCCGGCGCTCTCCAAGGGGCAAGCGATCATTGCGGGCGCGGCGATCAATACGCCAGTGATCTGCCGCGTGCGCACGCGCATTACCCTGCATGGCGGCGAAAGCAAAGACGCGCCCGACGAGTGGCGGCGCTACTTCAGTGATGACGCCCTCGCCGAACGCGAACGCGACGCCGCACCGCTTCATCGCGACGCCAGGCCATTCAGCATCTTCAAGGAGTAGGAAAGGGGTGACGCTACGCGCTAATCCAGATATTCTTTGAGGATGCGGCTGGATTGGGGGTGGCGCAGCTTGCGGATGGCGCGCTCTTCGATCTGGCGAACGCGCTCGCGGGTCACTTTGAGCATACGCCCCACCTCTTCAAGGGTATGATCCTGATCATCGAGTAAGCCAAAGCGCAGTTGGATGACCTCGCGTTCGCGTTGCGTGAGGCTGCTCAGCGCGCGGTTCACCTCGTCGCGTAGCAGCGCACGGTCGGCCGTCTCGGATGGCCCCTGCGCGTTCTGATCTTCGATGAGGTCGGCCAACGAACTCTCTTCCTCGTCCGAGAGTGGCGCATCGAGCGAGAAGACTTTCTCTGCCCAGATCAACAACTCACTGACGCGCTCACCACTGATGCCCATGCGCTCGCCAATCTGGGCGACGGTCGGCTCTGCCCCCAATTCCTGATACAGTTGGCGGGTGGCGCGCTTGACCCGCATCACCTCTTCCATGATATAGACAGGTAAACGTACCGTGCGCGCGCCTTCGAGGATGGAGCGCGTGATCGCCTGCTTGATCCACCAGGTGGCATACGTCGAGAAGCGGAACCCTTTATCGGGATCGAACTTGCCCACCGCGCGAATCAGCCCGATATTGCCCTCGCCAATCAGGTCTTCGAGCGAGAGTCCCTGGCCGACATAGCGTTTGGCAATGCTCACCACCAAGCGTAGATTCGCCTCGATCACCTGCGTGCGCGCTTGCAGGTCTCCGCGCACGGCGCGGCGAGTGAGGGCGAGTTCACGGTTCGCGGAAAGGAGTGGGATGCGCGCGATCTCACGTAAATACATGCGCAAGCTATCACTCTGCGCTGCGCCGCCCACGTCGGGCGCTTCCATGTCTTCCAGCAGCAATTCTTGCTCTTGCCCGGCCTGCGCCAGACGCTCGGCTTCATACGCCGCCGATTGTTCTTCCATATTCATACGCTTGCTCGTTTCTTCCCGTATCGCCACGCAGGTAGTATAGTCCCCGAAAACGCCAGACGCAAGGGGAATAGCCGGGGCTTGCCTGGCTCCTCTCGCGCTTCGCTCCGCTGCTACACCGCTGACGGTCGCTGCTTCCAGCTTATTATATGATCTGGCATACTATGAGTGATAGGACGAGAGGAGCCATGTGAGTGTAACAGGCTTACCTACTTGTCGCCGATAGGCCAGGATCAGGCTCACCAGCATTGCCTATGCAAGTCTACGATGGCGCCTGAGGGCGTGTTGCCCTGGGCATCGGTACGGAGAAAAGTGCGTCTCCTGGATCACAGGAAACACCTCTCTTTGCACACCTAACCACATAGCGTTACAGAATGGCAAGTGAGAGAATACAAAGAACTATGCCAAAAGAGCTACGCCAGAAGAACCCTTTCTCCTGGCGTAGCCGCAAGATACGCTCCATTGTCTTGTATTTTTCGTTGTTTGACGTACTGTTTGTTCGCGTCCCCAGGTCTTCAGTCGGCTGGCAAAAATGGGCTAGGCGACGGTCACCGCCTGAATCAAATCGCCATAGTGTGGTGGCGCCCATGACCAGAGCAACTTCCCATTCTGCGCATCCACCGCATACACTCGCTGCTGGCTATCAGTGTAGACGACGTTCTCCACCACTAAAACGCTCATAAGTTGAACCCCGTATTCCGGCGCAATCCACTGCCACAGCCGCACACGGTCGCTCAGGCGATGCGCCTCGATGGTAACGGAGGTTTCCGTCGGATAAGGAATAGTTCCATAGGCGGGCGCGTAGAATGCGTCGCCAGCGATAGCAAAGGGGAAGTTCAACCCTGATTCCAGTTCATACCACACTACGGCGCCATCCTGCGGATTGACCTGGCAGAGCGAGTAGTCCGTCTCAACATAGAGACGCCCGTTGTTCACTGCTGGCTGAGGATAACTTCCCATTATCTCCTGCTCGCTTTTACGCCAGAGGAGCGTCCCATCCGCTTCGCGAAGCGCCAGCAATCTGGTAGAGTTGGACTCCAGAGTATCGGTGACATACACCGTCCCATTGTAGATAGCGACGCCGAAAGGAGCCGGAGTCGAGACTATCGGCGCCTTCTTGCTCTCACTGAGTGGCGTCGCTGGTGGGTCAAACTGTGCGTTCCAGAGCGTTACGCCGTCCGTCTCGCGGAGCGCCTTCACCGACCAGATAATTTTCTCTTGCGCTCCTGAGCCGAAGGCGCGCTGACTGGCAATGTAGGTGATGCCATTGCTGGCCGCCAGCAACATCGGGGTATTCACGAAAGGATACAGGCTTGTGGTAGTGGGCGGCGTATAGTCCTGATAGCGCCAGAGCCGTGCGCTATCATTGGCGCGCACCGCCTCGACGCCGCCTCCTGCCTCATCAATCAGCATCACTCCGCAATCAATGGCAAATGTCGGAGCGTCTGTGATGGGATAGGCGTCGGCAAACTGCTTCTTCCAGAGAAGTTGGCCATCGCTCAGACGCAATGCAGTAATCGTGTTATGCCGACTCTCGCCGTAGACCACAGCGTTCCAAATCACCTCGGATGTCATCAAATCGTTTGCGCTGGTGACTCCTGGGTCGCGCCAGACCACATTGCCGTCGCGCAGGGCCACCACATCACCACTTGCCAGGCTCACCACTGCCATGCCCAGTGGCTGCGCTTGCTGAGCAGGCTGCAAGCAGGGATGCGGAAGAGTGTGGATTTGCGTGCTATGCGCCCCGCCGGTATGCAGGTGATAGCCCAACTCTACCAATACGCCGACAAGCAGGCTCACCACCAGCACAGCAGCGATGACGGGCAAGCCACGCGCCAGCCAGAATGGGCGTTTGCGCGTGCGGGCGGCGTCTCTCTCAGATGGTTGGCGGGGAATCACGCCTCCACCTACGCGCGCGCCTCGGTCTGGGTCAGCCACAAGAGCATTGGATGAGCGCATGTCGCCGCTGGCATGTCCGAACCTGGATTGACCAGCCATCCCATAGTATTCAAGGCGCGCCGCGACACCAGCCCACATCTCGCCAGGAGTCAGGAGCGACCTGGCGTCATATGCCTCATCGTAGTAGG
>JAJPIU010000117.1 GCA_021324535.1 Pseudomonadota bacterium | reverse complement strand
GAGGAGGCGCGCAGCCTGGCGGCGGCCATCCTGGAGGCGGGAGCGGAGGCGGCGCTGGCCTCGCAGTGGTCGGTCAACGACAAAGCCACCTATCTGCTGATGGTCAAGTTCGCCCAGCTCTGGCTGCCCAACCGCGAAAAGCTCTCGCCCGCAGGCGCGCTGATGCTGGCGCAACGCTGGCTGCGCAATGTGACCAACCGCGAGCTACGCCAGTGGCGCTACAACACGCTGCCCCCCATCAGCGCCGAGGAACGCAAAGCATCCAGCGGCGAGGAGCAGGGAACCGACCCGTGGGAGAGCGAGGCGCAGCAGCAGGCGCATCACGCGGCGGCGGTGGCCCAGGCCGAAAGCATTTTCGCTCACGGCCAGGCAGGCAGCGGCGCGCACGCGGAGTCGCTGGTCGTCTCGCGGCTGCGTGGCCTGCGGTTGGGGCCAGTGTTTGGCTTCGCCGACGACGGGAATCGTGACGGGAAACGTGAGGGCGAGCGCGGCGAACGCTTCGGCCTCAAAGACGCTGAGGAGCAGATACACGTCGCCGCCGCCAATGACGATGACGACGCCTGCCCCTTCGCCGATCCGTTCTACTGGGCGGGCTTCCAGATCACCGGCTGGTGATGGCTCCATCCACCGTCCCACTACTCACAAGGAGTACACATCCCATGCCGAAGACATCCACGAACCCCATGAATACCCAAACAGCACATCTTTCGCCCGATGATCCTGACCGCTCACCGCTGCTGACCGGCCTGAGCACGTTAGCCGACTTATTGCAACACGAGGCTGACGAGCTACGCGCGCATGGCGTAGGCGCTGCCAGCCGCGATCAACGGCGCGGCGAAGCGGCGCTGCCGCAGGACGACGAAGAGGAGCAGCTCGAGGAGTTGCAAACGTTTGCCTATCGTATTCGCCAGATCTACGAGTGGCTCAAACAGGATACGCGCCTCATCCCCATCGTGGATGACGCCATTGGCAAGCGCGTGCGCGAGTTGGAGGCCAAGCAGGAGCAGATAACTGAGCGTCAGAACAGGCAGAACTACACCCTAGCCATCGTCACCACCATCGCGGGCGCGATCCTGGGCTGGCTCATCTCCCTGCTCGGCACGCCCATCAGCCTCCTCCATGTGTTCGTGCATTGAGTGAGCGCATCGGTTGAGTTTATCGTCGTTCATGGGCTAAGCGCTCTCCCAGCGGGGCTGAGCAGGCCCATGAACGGCAAGGCGATTGCCACAGGCGGAAGCACATTCTCATCTCATCAGAAGAGCATCTATTCGACTTTTCTGCTGAATGAGGTACAATGAGAAGGTCAGGACATCTACAAGACGGGAGAAGGCGGTAGTGCCTTCTCTCCAATACCATTTCCATAACCACTGCGAGGAAGAGCAGCATGAACGAAGCTGGCCATCGTCAACGTGCCCTGGATATTGAGCAGACTATCGCCGATCTCGGTGATCCCGCTGCGAGGCCACATATTTGCGCGGTGCTGATCGAGAGCTACTGGGGAGCCAGCTTCCATTGGATTATTGTTGGGTGCATGGGCAAGCATACCTGGCATACTGACAGCCATCCTGGTCTCGTGCGCCATCTCACGACGCTGGGAGAACCCGCTATCGCTACAGAGTGGACAACGCTTGAACGCTTGCGCACGAACGGGTGGTATACCTATCAGGCGACACTTGCTGAGGTTGCGCAGGCGAAAACGTCCTGGCAGGTTATCCGAGACTGGGCGACTTCTTGACCGGCCAGACACATTGCTCATGAGAAAAAGAGGAACCAAGGTGGCCAAATCAAGTAAGGGCGCAACGGGAACACCCTCCCTCAGGGTATCCAATGTATCTCATCAGGCAGCTTCTGCTGTTCCAACGCAGAAGCCCGAAGCGATCACTCCGATCTCATGCCTCCCTGTCTTGGATCAGATCGATCCAACTCGAGTACAAATGCTAGAGCGGCAGCTTCCTCTGGTGTGGTGGCTCGATGCCGCCACTGCCTATGCGCTCCGGCGTGCGATTGCGCTGATCGTGGCAGGCGGCCCAGATGTGCAAGCGATCATCCTCTTTGGCTCGGTGGCTCGGCGTGAGGAGCGCCCGCTCACTGACCAAGCGCCCAGCGACGTGGATGTTCTGGTGATCTTCGATCCGCCTGCATCTACGCAACAGCAGACGCTCCACTATGGAAGAGAAGAGAGTGCGGAGAGCTTAACGCCCCGCCAGCAGGCGCTACTCTCGCAAGCAGTCATCCGGGCGTTGCAGGCTTTCCCAGACACCGCACGCGATCTCAGTGTCACCGGCGCTCTCCCTCCGTTTGCGCACTGGGGGAGGACGTTCCTGGAGCATGTCGCGCAGGATGGCCTCCTGTTGTGGGCGCGCACATCTCCTCCAGATCTGCCCTCACCGTTGGAAGCGGTAGGGCAGCGGATGCTCTCCAAACAGCCGCCACACGTCGTCGCCAGCTGATCGCGCCCTGCTGATTGGCCGTGCTTCAGGTTTAGCCAGAGCGGATCAGGTCAATCAACACAGCCTGCTTCTGACCACAAAACTGACCACAAAAGCGAGAGAGACAGAGAGACAAGGCAAGACGAATTCCTGGTATTTCAGGGCTTTTCAAGCAGGAGGGGAAATGTGGCAAGACCAGAAAAGACAGCATGCCTCAGACTTGAAAACCGCAGCCCGCAAGGGCCGGAGGTTCGAATCCTCCTCTCTCCGCCCACAAGTGAAGCCTGAAATGATGGGCGTTCGTGACAGCCTACCGGTGACGCACGAACGCACTTACTTTGACCACAAACCGGCCACTACGCCAATCTTACGCCAGATTACGGCTTTCGCCTTGCCCTCATTGGCCTGCATCTTCGTTACGCTCACGCTGAGTGAAGAGAGTATCTATAACGTCAGTTCGGGATAATTATGCCACCACCAACGCCGTACGTTCCAGATGAAGGCGGGTTTCTTAGGTTGCTGGCAAGAGGCGATCAGGCCCGCGAGCTGGTGGGTCAGGAAATTGAAGGGGCTGCGGGCTGCGCTGGCGGGTGTGTTCAATCTGGCAGCCCGTCTTGAGTTGGTCGTTGCTCGGCTCAATCAGCGCCCGTTGGCCCAGGGTGCGTAGCAAGCCCTGATCAGAAGGGTTCTCTTATCCCGAACTGACGTTATAGTAAAGAAGATAAGCATGTCTACACGACTTGAACGCCTTGTCAAAATTGATGCGTTGATCCGTGGCAATGTGTATCCCACAGTGCAGTCGTTAATACATCGGTTTGAGATGGCCGAACGTACGGTATACGACGATCTCAAGTTCTTGAAGGAGCGCCTGCACGCTCCCCTGGAGTACGATCGTAAGCGGCATGGCTACTATTACACCGATCAGACCTGGGCGCTTCCAACGTTTCCGATTACGGAAGGCGAGTTGCTGGCGTTCTTCATCAGTGTTGAGCTGATGGGAGCATTTTTGTTAATGATCACTAACTAAGTCATATTTTGTCCTATTTATTATGGGCAATTGTCGCTTAAACTGCGGTGATTTTCTTCTACACTGCTAGGCAGAACATCTAAACGGTACTGATAAACCAGCATTGCTGTGAAACCGCGCAAGGGCTGTAGATAGCTCTGGACACACTTATTGGTAGCGCGTATACTGCCTTTCACAGAGAACGTGGAATGGCAGCATAGGAAGGGACACTGGAAGGTAGGTAGGTATGCCAGCAGACGATGCGCTCAAGAAGGCAATCCGGCTTGTGCAGTTACGGCAAATGCTTCTAAGCCAACCAGATCGCACATGGCGTACGCGCGAAGTCGCTGAGAGGCTGGGCGTCTCAGAAGACTCGGCGCGGCGAGATTTGGAAGACTTAAGCGGAGCCGGTCTTGTCCCGCTTTACACAGAAGGGGCAGGCCCAAGCTCTGTCTGGCTAATCAGCCCCGCGTCGCGTGCTGTACTTCCACCGCTTCACCTCGACTATGCTCAGGGCGCGGCTCTCTATACCGCCGCGCGCTTGCTGAGCCAACAGCAAGATGAGCGGAATGATGTCGTCCGAGCGGCCCTGAGCAATCTTATCTCAATATTGCCAGAGTCTTTGCGCCCCCACCTCGAAAGGCTTGTGGTTGGATTGGGTCAGTCTGAAGGACGTGGGAATGTCACGACTATCTTTGAGACGCTTGCCAGAGCATGGCTCACGCGCAAAGTCGTCACGATGATCTACGAGCCACCCCATAAGAATCCGTACACCTGCCGCTTTGCGCCCTACCTGCTAGAACCATCAGGCTTTGGCCGCACCATTTACTTTATCGGCCACAGCACGCCACCGGGGGAACTACGCACCTACAAACTCGAACGGGTACGCCAGGCTGCGTTGACAGGTGAGGCATTCGAAATACCCCCATCGTTTAGTGGCAGCGATCTATTGAAGCAGGCATGGGGGGTGATGTATGGAGGAGACGAACCAGCCCATGTAAAGCTACAGTTCACCTTGTTTGTCAGCCAACGTGTTCGCGAGACAATCTGGCATCCAAGCCAAAAACTGACGGAGACGCCAACTGGTTTACTCTGGGAGGCTGACATTGCTGATGTGACGGAGATGAAGCCGTGGATTCGCGGTTGGGGTGGCGATTGTGAGGTGATCGAACCTGCGGCGCTTCGCCAGGAGATGATCCAGGAAGTTCACCGGCTCGCACGCGCCTATGGCATAAACCCTACAACAGTAACGCCCGAAGGCAAACCTGATGAGTCGTTGTTGACCGATCTTTTCGGCGAGGAGTAGATGAGGAGTAGATAGTATGGCAAATCAGGGCTTTTATCCTTATCAAGAAAGAGTCCATGAGACGCTTATCAATCAGCGTAAAAACGTGATCTTACAGGCCCCCACAGGCGCAGGAAAAACACGCGCTGCCCTGTATCCGTACCTCCAGAACCTCGACCGTTACTGTGAGGAAGCATATCCCTTAGATGCGCCATTGCCATTGACATGCCGCTATGCTGTGCCGATGCGTGTGCTGGCCACGCAGTTTCTGCGGGAGTACCATGCCTCCTTTGAGAAGATGGATCGCAGACGCGGCACACGTTTGATGGATCGCTATAGCGCGAAACTGGGTGTGGGTGTTCCAGCTATCCAAACAGGTGAAAATCCTGAGGATACACGCTTTGAGTCGCCGCTCACCTTCTGTACGATTGATCAATTGCTGGCCAGTTTTATTGGGACGCCCTATTCGCTAGGGCCAGGGCAGGCCAACCTCAATGTAGGAGCAGTCATCGGTTCCTATCTCATTCTTGACGAGTTTCATCTGTACCCGCTTGATGGGTCTTCGAGCGGCGCACGGATGACCACGCTGGCGATGCTACGTTTGCTCAATCAGTTCAAGGGCACAAGTACCCAGTTCGCGCCGTTCACCCTGATGACAGCAACCTTCTCGACGCAGTTACTCACGGAGCTGGGCGATCTCTTGGGCGCCGTGGTGGTGCGTGTTGAAGATAGCGAATTGCCGGAGATCATGAAGGGTCGTGCGCGCGTCGTGCGGTGCGCTGATGAACCTATGTCGCCAGAGGCAGTTCTGTCGGCGCATGATGTGGCGCGTGCGCGTGGGGCAGGAGCCTCGCTGGTGGTCTGCAATACAGTGGCGCGCGCACAGGAGATGTACGTTCACCTGCGCGATGAGCTCATCAGGCGTGGGCGACGCGATGAGTTTCGATTGGAACTATTGCACAGTCGCTTCACCTCCGATGATCGCAAGCGGAAGAGCGACGACCTGGAGAGATGGTTAGGCAAAGATCAATGGGACGCCGATGGCCATTACCTGGGCCAGAATACAATTGTGGTTGGCACGCAGGTAGTCGAGGTTGGCCTGAACATCTCGTCGGGCGCGCTGCACACCGAACTAGCGCCAGCCAGTAGCATCATCCAGCGCGCGGGCCGCTGCGCCCGGTTCGATAGCCAACTGGGCGAAGTGGTGGTCTATCCTATACCAGTAGGCGAGAACGGCAAAATGAGTTATCGCCCTTATGATGAGAAGACGTGCCATGCAACCTGGGAAGCGTTGGATAGCTTAAGCTCCGAGGCGCAGGCTCCGGCGGGCGTCACTGGGCGTCCATTTGGCTTTAGCGAAGAGCAGCGCTTGATTGATGCGGTTCACACGGAAGAGGACAAGCGATTTCTGGCAACGTTCCAGACCAGTGAGGGGCAAACTGGGCGCACAATTATGGAGACGCTGGCCAGCCATGATCGCGGCAAGACGTCAGAACTGATCCGCGACGTACAAAGCGTCTCGGTGCTCGTACACCCGACTCCCAATGAGGACATTACCGTCAAGCCATTTACCTGGGAGAGCTTTTCCCTTCATCCGTACTCGGTGGTTGGCGTTCGCGATGCACTTGACCAGCGAGCGCAGGAATTGGGGCTTGACTGGACTATGAAGCAATTGCAGCCTGCTGGCGACGCCCAAAACGAACCCGACAACGACCGTGAGTCAGTGTATACCTGGGCGCCAGTCAGCAAGCCGCAGATACCGAGCGCCCTGCGCCTGGTTGTTCCGCCAGAGTTAGCGGCGTATGATCGTGAACTTGGCTTTCGCTTTCTCAGGCCGGGCGATCCGGAGGTTCCAGAAGGGAGGATGTGGAAGAGCCGCCAAATCGAGAACAAGAAAAAGCAGGAGTGGACGCTCCGTGCCCAGCGCAGCTATGTGGAGCACATCTCTGGGCTGGCCAGCGCCTATGAATGGAGCGTGCACCGTGAACTGGCATGGATCGGTTCAAGGCTAGAGACCGCGTTCAACCTGCCTGCCGGAAGCCTGGATGAAGCCATTCGCTTGGCGATTGCCTGCCATGATATTGGGAAATTGAGCGTCGGATGGCAGCGTTGGGCGCATGCAACACAGGCCGAATTGGTCAAGCGTTACGGCTCAGTGTATGCGCCGCAACCAGGACGCGCGTTGCTGGCGAAGACCGACGGGCGTAACCGCTGGCAGGAAGAAAAAGACGTGCAAGACACTCTCAAGGCTCGCAGCATCAGGCGACCGCCCCATGCCTGCGCTGGGGTGATCGCCAGCGCCATACTGATCGGCAAGCGGATGATGGATCGCGCTGGTACGCAAAATCAGGCTGGCGCTCTAGCGTTGACAAAGGCTGCATTGAGCGCCATCGCTCGTCACCATGCGCCAACTGCGACAACTTACGATGCAGTGGACTATGATGCGCCAGCGGCTTGTCAGGCGCTGGTCGATGCTTTCACCGCATGTCGGCTGCCCACAGTTGATCTTGCCAGCCTTGACCTTTCATCTAAACCCAAGGGCGAGGTTGGCTCACAGATGTTGGTCAGCCCTAGCGATGCAACTATCGTTGATGTGAACGCTACGTGGCTGGGCTTTGTTCTTGTGCGAGCGTTACGGCTGTGTGACCAGCGCGCAGAACGCGACTGGGTGTAAGAAACACATACTCCTTTTTTTACTATCGATATGGCGTTTGGTAAGCGCAGAGCATCCTCAAACGGATCGAAAGAAAGAAAGCGCGTTACCTGCTACCATCAACACTTTCAGTACCATGCTTCAGCTTGATCTCTTCAAGAGAAGAGTTAAGCCTCACCTTTATGGTCGTAAGAGGTGACGAACACAACAACAACAGTAACAAGGCAACTTGACAGTACCATGCAAATGTGGCATACTTACCTCATTGCTTTCCTGTTACCATCAACAGGGTGAAAAGGTAGGTGTACCCCAAACATGGCTAAGTATACCACGAACAAAGGGCGTTTGTACATGGATGCGCTCGGAGATCCTGGGCGCGAAATAGGTAGCAAACCAGTCTATGCGACTTGCGTAGTGTGGACTCCTGATGAAGCACAATTGGAGGAGATTATGCGCCAGTGTCGGCTGGTATTGAGGCTTCCGGCACATTATGAGTTTCATGCACGTCAGCTTACGAAGCAAGAGAAAGACTCGGCGTTGCCCGCTCGGCTTTTTCGTCTGTTATCTATGCTTGGCGCGAAACTCGAGTGTTGGTGCGCAGAGGAAGTAAAGCACCATACAAAACTACCAATACAGATTCGCGGAACTGAACTTACACACGAGCTTATTGCTCAAATGCTTATGCGGATGCCTCGTGAGCGAGTGGAGGGTGTTATGCTCATCATTGACGAACGCACAGAATACAAGAAAGCGCCAAAAGTGACTCGTGAACTACGCTCGTCAGTCAAGGACAGGATGAAAAGCGAGGGCTTGGAGTATATGGTCGGTTCTGTTGTCGCCAAACCAGCCCACCAGAAAGGAGGATTGCAGATCGCAGACTACCTAGCTGCTGCCCTCGTCAATGGGTGGCAAGACTGCCTAAATGAACTCCAAAGCTTTTCAGTAAACCATTGGAGAGTTTAATTCCCCTGTATCACATCTGAAGGAGAGGTAGGGAAATGAGATTCAGTGGGTACAAGAAAACGCCCGCAGTTAGCCGGAACTGTATCTCTCATAGAGACCTTGGCGCTCGGCAAGGTTTGCCCTCTTTCAGGCGTAACGTGTCCTGCGGGTGAAAGCCACTGGCTTTTCTAAATTGAGTATAGCACACCGCGCGCCGAGTCGCAAGAGCTGGTTATTGGCGCTGGTTGAGGCAGACGTTTGGAGGAACACATGGGAACACAAGAGTTCTTCTCAGAGAACGACAGCGAGACGATGGCCGACGCGCTCAAAGCGGTGGGCCTGGCCGAGGTCTTTCGCGCATGGCTGGGTGCGTTGGGGCGCGACCAGGCGCGTATCGAGATCGTGGATCACGAGAGCCACTATACCATCAAGCTGCCTTCGCCGCTAGGTCAAGAAGACATCGCGTTGATAACAAGTCCATTCATGGCGGGGCGTGGTAGGTTGCTGATGAGCGGTAAGCAGATCCAGATAGCACAACAACGTGTACGAACGCGTTCTCTACCTGAGTACCTCTACGATGAGTTTATGGAGCAACGGAATCGCTATTTTGCCCTTCGGGACAAACTTAGCCCATCAGATCGTGTGCGTTTCAACAAAGCGCCAGCGGACTTTCCAGAGATACAAAGCCAGACGCCCAACCCCGATCTTGATCTCTATATTTACATCAATCACTTCAAGGCAGCGAGCAACTACAATGAGTTGCTCTGGCAGTGGGCAGGAAACGGCGATTTAGAGGTGTTCAGGTGTAATCTGGGGCTAATCCTCACGATCTTTGCACAACAGCCCAATGCTCTTGCTACAGCGGAAGATCGATGGGATGAGATAGTCAAGACGAATGCGAATGCGGGCAAAAGGGCGGTCACGCGCGTGCAAAGCATCAATCCTGCCAGCGGTAAGGGAATCAACGCGCCTAAAGCAAACAACGCTTCCCCAGGGAACGTTGACGGCTTCTGGCTGATCGAGGCGCTTAAATTCTTTGGCCTCTTTACCATCACTGCGCCGCGCATGGTGGCAATGAGCAAAGACCGCAAGACCTATGTGTTGCGCCCTACCCGTGTAGAGCTTGAACCGCTACGTGATGTCATGACCAATTTCCGCAGTCGGCTGTACGCTACCACAGCCGTCAAACTCGACATCATGGCGGTGTTGCAATTCACAAGCAGATTGATTGAATACCAGCGAGACGCTCTTGCCGCACGTGGCGTCAACCCTTTCCTGGCGATGTTTGGCCACGCGCCCAGGGTGACTGACATCGCGCGAGGCTTTGACATCACCTCCTATAAAGACATGGGGTCGGCCTATGCGACGATGAATCTGGCGACGATCAACCTGCCAGACTGGCTGGAACCAGCTACCAGTGTCGAAGGCGCAGATGCAGTTATCGCATTGCTCGAAGAACACCGCCAAGTGGTCTCAAGCATCCAATCAGCGAAAGGAGACGAAGGCTCGGAAGAGTTCGAGTTGCTCAGGCGATACCGTGACTTTCTTTCAGGGCATGACCCAAACGGCTTCTTTGCGTTCGCCGCACACTACGGCGACTATTACCTCGGCAAACGCCACCACAATCAGTGGGGCGCACAGTTGACAACCGATGGAATGGAGACATTTGTGGCACAGCAAAAGTCCCACTATGGTGACATCCTCAAGACCGAAGGATTTATCGCTATCGCGCGAGCGATACGCCAGGCGACCGTGCTGGCGCAATACCACAGCGCGCGTGAAAACCGTTTCCCATTCGAGGTGCGCTATGGCTTGGGGCAGGACTTACTGCGCGCCGCAGCATACCCGGAAGATTTTATCAAGGCGCTCAACCGGTTTATGCAGTCGTTCAACGCTGAAAATGCAAGAATTGACGAGCGAGTCGCCAAAAAGGCGCTCCCTAACCTTCCACGCAATCGGCGCGCCTCGATCAAAACTGAGCATATCGATGACATCGTTGGGCTGGTTGACCGCTATAATGGTGACTCTGAGTTGATCTGCACGATGCTGGTCGCCTATGGATATGCGCGCGATCCGCGCACACCAGGCGCGCCCACAGCAAGTGAAACAGGTGAAGGCGAACACCTCGACAACGGAGAACCAGGCGACGACTCAATGGGCAGCGATGAAAACTAAAAGGAGCTGGTACGACAAACGGCTGGCATTGGGCCAGCCGCACTGCCAGCCGTGTAGAAAGGTGTAATCCTCGTGACACTTCAGAACAACACCTCGGTAGCGTCGATCTCCATCTCGGCGCGCGCCACGCTTGATATGCACAGCCTCAACAACGAGGGTGGCGAGGGCAACCAGATTCAGACCCGTATGGTAGACATCGTTGGCGCGGATGGTCGCCTGCACAACGTCAACGCGATCTCCGGCGATATGCTCAAACACATCCAGGCGCAACACTTCTTCGAGCTGGCGCGTTCCACAAGGCTACCCTTGTGTGCGGGATGTAGCCAATTCAATGCCAACCGCATCAACGCAGATCAGACATGGAGCGCCAATATTCCCAAAGGCGACCGTGAGGCGCTCGATTCGTTGCTTCGCACCTGTGCGATGGATGATACGGCTGGCATTCTCATTACGGCAGGCAATCGCTCACTGCCGCGCAAATCCGTCGTTGAGTTTGGCTGGGTGATTGGTATCCCCACGCTGGTGGAAAGCAACAGCTACTTCCATGTGAAGTATGCGACGGAGCGTGGCAAGGAGCAGCGCGACGCTGACGCTGGCGCGCAGCAAACTGAAGGCTCGAACCTGGGGCAAGCCATCTTCCACCGTCCGGCGTCGAGTGGGGTCTACGCCATTGTCTGTCACCTCGAACTCTCGCGCATTGGCTATAACGACATCTCACAGACCTATGCGATTGACGAGGCGCAACGCTTGGCGCGAGCGCAGGCGCTTGTACAAAGTGTGATGCACACATTTGTAGAACTCAATGGAGCTATGCGAACCACGCAGCTTCCTCACCTTGTTGGGTTGGAGGGCGTGATCACCTATAGTGCGTCGGGCGCTATCCCTGCGCCATTGATTAGTCCTCTGGCGAGCGGACGCGACGATCTCAATGCTTACCGTGAACAGGCAAAAGCTGTGGCAAATGCGCTCAATGGCGGGCAAACTATTGTCGCGGCTTCTGAGTTCGATGACATCAGTGGCTTTGCCGAGCAACTGCGCTCACTGGTAGATTATGCTGTTCCGGCCTCAGCGATGGTCGCGCGCTAGCGCCTTGCTCGTACACCTTACGCTGATCGGGGAGGCGCTCATACATGCTATGCGCCTCCCCAATCTAGCTTGGGTTCCTGTCACCTTCTACTTTCACAGGAGGACGTATGGCCTGGGTTGTCATGGAGTATCAGCCTGTTTCGATCTTTTCGCTTCGCCCGGCGCAGGTGACGGCATCTGGTGGGAAATCGTTGCTGACGCCGACAGGCTTTTCACTGAAGATGGCGCTGCTCAACGCTTCCATCCAGGCGGGTGGCCTCGAAGAAGGAAAGCGGCGCTTCCCTGTCATCCGCGATTTGCAGATCGCGCTTGGACTACCTGAGCACATCACCGCGATCAAAAGTTTTGCCAAAGTGCGTAGGCTCTATCAGGAGAAAGCCGGGCGCGCACAGGGAGAGACAGAAGAAGCCTTCGAGCAACGCAAGCAAAGCAGGATTGGTGATCTCATCGAGAAAGGAGCTTATCCTTTCCAGCCAACCATTGCCTATCGTGAGTTTGTGCAGTTTGGCGATCCGCTCGCCCCGCCACAGGACAATATAGTGCGGATTGCCTGTGCGTATCCCTCTGGCGCCACACCTGCCTGGGTAGGAGACGCATTGCTGGCAATCAACTATCTTGGTAAACGGGGAGGATTTTTCCAGCCAATGGGGCGACCCAGCCTGATAGAGCAGCTAGATGAATCTTTCACAGAGATCACGCGGGATAGCGCAGGATTTCTCGTGCAGGGGACACTTCAAATGCTCGATGATTGTGGCCCAACGATGACGTTTGATCACGCTGATATTTATAGCTCAAAGCGTATTACCCTGGGCAAAGAGCGTGTTTTGCGTCATGTCGTATTGCCCTATCGGTTGGCGCGCTCCAGTCGTGGATACAGCTTCTACGAGCGTATAGAGGAGTAGCAAGCCTGGATACGGCTTTTTAGTTCAGCTCCGTACTATGACGACGTATGAGCAAGAGGAAGTATGGGAATCGACATGGCCAGGAAGACGCTCAAAGCGTATATGCTGCGGCTACAATTGCAGGCTATCGAGCCTATTGAGCTGGACGAACATCCGGGGAGCGCGCTACGTGGGGCATTTTTTCGTGCGCTCTGGGGGCGTTTCTGCGCACGGCAGGAGGAAAAAACCTGCGCCGCATGTCCGCTCGTACAGGCGTGCCCGGTGAGCGCGCTGGTGGCGCCGTTGCGCGATGAACACCCTCGCGGGCGCGATATTCCACGCCCGTTCGTGCTGGCGCCGCCGGAATTTCCTACCAGGGAGGAGCAAGCGAAACATCTGGCGGCGCTTGCCGCACATGGTAAACCATTCGCCTCGTATTTCCCAGCCAGCGGATATGAGCGGCTCTCCTGGGGCGCTCGTGTCGAGCCGGAAGGCTCCTTCAGCTTTGGGCTGACGATCTTTGGGACGATGGTGAAGCTGCTTCCCTATGTCGTGCAATCGGCGCTCGTCATGGAAGCGTGGGGCGTGGGGCGGCCACTGCGCGAGAACGGCGGACGGCGTGGACGCTTCCAGGTGGAACGGATCGCGCTGGTTGATCCCTTCGGTGGGCGAACCCAGGCGCTCTATCAACGAGGGACGCCGCGTGTGGCCAAGCCGGAGCTTGCTATCACGGCGCGCCAGGTGCGTGCGCGCGCGCGGAGACTGCCCACCGACGAACTCACACTCCATTTCCTTACGCCAACCCGGCTGATCGCCACCGGCCAGTTGATCCACCATCCCCACCTGCCCACGCTCGTCGCGCGCCTCACCGAACGCTTCGATGCGCTGACGCACGAGTACGGAGAATACGGTGAATACGGTGAGGATGGCGAGGATGAAGCGGATGGCGCACGCATATCGGATTCCTTACCGGAAAGCCCTGTAAACGAAAGCGCGAAGACAGGCAGTCTGGCAGGAAACATGGTGGAAACGGACGAGGACGATCCGCGCAGGCGGGCGAAGGCATTGCTCGAAGCGGCGTCGCACATACAACTGGCGGAGGATGAGACACGCTGGAAGGATGTGGCCAGCTATTCGTCTCGCCAGCGCAGGGCCACGCCGATTGGCGGCTTCGTGGGGCGAGCAGTCTATGCGGGCGCGTTCCCACTGGCGCTGCGCGAGCTGCTCGTGTGGGGCGAGGCGCTGCACGTAGGGAAAAATGTCGTCAAGGGGGATGGCCTCTATCGCATCGCGGTGGGGTAAGGTCTCCCTTTCCCCACCTTCCGATGGTACTTTGTGGTCAATGTGCGCTGATAGGGCGTTTTTCCTTCCGCTTTTTGCTTCGCCTGCTCTACCTTCATAGGGAAGAGAGCTGTATCCACTGCCCACGTTCTTTCCAGCTTTTTCTCTTCTCCACGCCGCATACCGGAATGGAAAGAGCGTCGGTGATGCGCTCTCCCTGGGCGATCAAGCCCATGCTCTTGTTGCTCTTTGCTCTACACGCCTATTGTTGTGTCTATTGTTGTGTCTATCGTTCTGTTGTGCTCTTTGCTGGTGTGTTGTTCTGTTGTGTGTTCTATGTATGCCTCTCGCTTGCTCTGAGGCGTTGTTCTTCCCTGCTAGTCACTGAGCCTTCTCTATACAAGGGGAGGCGAAGAGAACTTTTCGGATGACATAATGACCTATCGAGCGGCGAGGCGGCCTGAGGGGGAACAGTCACTCGTTTATGGAACTACTTGTTGAGGGTCGCGGAGCGTTTGTTGGCAAGCACCAGGGCCGCTTGCGTGTGACACGCGAGGGCAAGATGGTCTGTGAGGCGCCGATCATCCATCTGGAGCAGGTGTTGATTCTGGATACCGCTGTGAGCATTTCGAGCGATGCGGTGCAGGTCTGCGCGGAGGAGGGTATTCCTATCCATTTCTTGACACGATCTGGCCGGGTGCAGGCGAGCCTGTATTCGGCGGGGCTGACGGGGACGGTGTTGACTCGTCGGGCGCAGTTGATGGCGTATATGACGGAGCAGGGGGCGCGGCTCGCCAGGGCGTATGTGCGGGCAAAGCTGGAGAACTCGCTGAATCTGCTGCGCTATGCAGGGAAGTATCGCAAGGAGGCGCACCCGGAGATCTTTGAGGAGATCACACTGGTCACGGCGGAGCTGCGCGATAGCCTTGCAGAGCTGGAGGCTCTGCCCGACGCGCCTGTGGAGGAGGTTCGCGAGCGGGTGATGTCGGTGGAGGGGCGGGCGGCGCAACGCTATTGGGGCATCGTGGGCCGGCTGATTCCTGAGGCGTTGATGTGGCCGGGGCGGCTGACCCGTGGCGCGCGCGATCCGTTTAACTCGGCGCTGAACTATGGCTACGGGATTCTGTATGCGCAGATTGAGCGGGCGCTGGTGTTGGCGGGGCTTGATCCCTATGCAGGCTTTCTGCATGCGGATCGTCCTGGGAAGCCGAGCCTGGTGTTAGACGCCATTGAGGAGTTCCGCCAGGCGGTGGTGGATCGGACGATCCTGGCGCTGGTGAACCGTGGCGGCGCGCTGGAGCAGGATGAGATGGGGATGCTGACGGGGGCAGTGCGCAGACGTATCGCGGAGAAGGTGTTGGAGCGGTTGGAGGCGAGCGACCTCTACGAGGGGAAGCGGCTGGCGCTCCGGCTGATCATCCAAAGCCAGGCGCGGCACGCGGCGATGTTCCTGCGGGGGGAACGTCCGGTGTATACGCCGTTTGTGGCGTCGTGGTAGCGACAGATGGCCAGGGAAAGGAGGGACGATCTCCAGTGCGTATCCTGTTGATTTACGACATTACGAATGACCGTGTGCGGGCGCGGGTGGCGGACGCCTGCCTGGATTATGGGCTGGAGCGGATTCAGTTCAGCGCGTTCGCGGGCCGGTTGGGGCGGGCGCATCTGCGCGAGCTGGAGCTGAAGGTGACGCGGCTGGTGGGGCGAGCGGCGGCGCGTGTGCGGTTTATTCTGCTGGATGAGCAGGCATGGGCGCAGCAGGTGATCATCGAGCAGGAGGGGCCAGATGATGACGCCTGATGTGTCGCTTGCGCCGCAACGGTTCGGGGATGGGAGGGTGTCGGCGTGCTCTGCGCCGACGCCGGAGCGATTGTTGCTGAATGTCACTGACTTGAAGCAGTATGTGTACTGCCCGCGCATTCCGTTTTACTTTTATTGCCTGCCGCGCATTCGCCCGACGACGTATAGCATGGAGGAGGGAAGGCTCAGCCATCTGGAAACGTCTGAGCGCGAGGAGCGGCGGACGCTGGCGGCGTATGGGCTGCGCGAGGGCGAGCGGTTCTTTGATGTGTTGTTGCGTTCGGAGCGGCTTGGGCTGGTGGGGAAGCTGGATCTGGCGATTCGCACGCACGGGCCTGCTGGCGATGAAGCGGTGGTGGTGGATTATAAGCTGACACGTGATCCGATGGGGCCACACTATCGCTTGCAATTGGCGGCGTATGCGCTGCTGATTGAGGAGGCGTGGGGAGTTCCGGTTCGGCAGGCGTTCGTGTACCATATTCCACTGAGGAAGGCGGAGAAGGCGCAGATCACGGCACAGCTTCGCCGGAAGGTTCCAGAGGTGGTGGCGGAGATTCAGGCGCTGGTGCGGGATGAGCGGATGCCTGAGCCGCCGAAGAGCCTGGCCCGTTGTGTGGCGTGCGAGTTCCGGCGGTTTTGCAACGATACCGTTTGAGCAAAAGCAAGGATAGGGACGTCCGAGTAAGGATGCGCTGGATCGTGTAGCGGCTGATTGACGCGCCCGATAGGCAGAGAGCCTCTGTGGTTCTCCCACCTGTCGGGCAATTTTGTGTCTGGCGCTGGGTGTGGCGCATGTGGTAGGCCCGAAAATAAGGTCTATCGGGGACAGTTTCGCAAATCGCCGTATAACGATGAGGTTTCTCGTTTGCTCTCGAGGACGTAGGCTGTCCTACATGCGCCGCCATCCCGCATAAATCCTAGCCTGGTACGTTTCGCAAATCGAGGGGGTTTTGGCGCAGAAAAGGAATTTGCGACGGCTGAGCTTATTTTGGCCTGTTTTGGGGCTTGCGTTTTGGCGAACGGTCTGTTATAGTGGTAAAAGAAGGCCGTCGCGCTGCCTCCAGGGCATTTTTCATAGGGAGCAACCTCCGGCGCATGGTCCCTTCCTTGGCTTCGACCCGTTCGAGGGTACTGAAAGGTACGGCGTGCCAACGAGCCTGAGCGCGCAAGAACAGCCTTCCTTGGCTTCGACCCGTTCGAGGGTACTGAAAGTCACTTCATAGTACCATATTCTAAACGTACTTGCAACCTTCCTTGGCTTCGACCCGTTCGAGGGTACTGAAAGGTCTGCCAACACGCGCCGCCCCGTCGCTGGCGGCCTTCCTTGGCTTCGACCCGTTCGAGGGTACTGAAAGCCGCCCATGATGCCCCGGATCATCGTGATAGCCCACCTTCCTTGGCTTCGACCCGTTCGAGGGTACTGAAAGTTTGCCAGGCCGTCAACTGTTGGGTGAACGTCTT
>JAJPIU010000138.1 GCA_021324535.1 Pseudomonadota bacterium | reverse complement strand
TCATGCAGGACTACGCCGCAGCGGGCGCTACCTGGTGGCAGGAGGGCTTCCTGCCGGGCGACACCATCGAGGACGTACACACCCGCATCCAGGCTGGCCCGCCGAAGCTGTCATAGGCAACGAAAGGGATATATCGGATATGAGCAATCCAACACCCCAAACGGGATACGCCGAGGTCAACGGCGCGCAGCTTTATTACGAGATCAGCGGCGACGGCCCGGCCCTCACGCTGATTCACGAGGGCATCGCTGACCATACCATGTGGGATGACCAAGTTCCCGCCTTCGCCGAACGCTACCGCGTCATTCGCTATGACCTGCGCGGCTATGGCAAATCGAGTTTGCCGTCGGGGCCGTTCTCGATGTCGGACGATCTGTATAAGCTGCTGCAAACGCTTGGCGTCGAACGCACTGCTGTTCTGGGCGGCTCGATGGGCGGCAGTATCGCGATTGACTTCACGCTGACGCACCCAGAGATGGTTGCGGCGCTGATCCCAATGGCGGCTGGTATTTCCGGCAAGCCACCCTCGCCGGAGATGGTCGCGGCAGGCGAGCGCATTGATCAGGCGTTTGAGCAGGAAGGGCTTGACGCTGCCAATGAGCTTGAAGTGCAGATGTGGGCGGATGGCCCAAAACGCACACCTGACCAGGTTGATCCCACCGTGCGGCGGCGTGTGGCCGAGATGAACGGGCGGGCGCTGGCGCGCGGAGCGGAGTTTGAGCAGGCGCAGTATACGCCGCTCGATCCTCCCGCGATTGGCCGCCTCGGCGAGATTCACGTCCCTACGCTGGTGATCGTCGGCGATGGCGATCAGCCCGATGTGATCGAGTCGTGCGCGCTGATCGCTCTGCAGGTTCCCGGCGCGCGCGAGGTGATCATGCCTGGGCTGGCGCACGTCCCCAATATGGAGCGCCCAGCCGAGTTCAACCGCATCGTACTGGACTTCCTGGCCAGCGTACCTGCCTGAGGATATTCGTGCGCTCATCACTTCTGAGGTTTCGCGCCAAAGGCTAAAGAAAATCTCATCATGGCGTGATATGCTGAAAATGAAAGTCGTTTTTGCGTTGGAAGCCCTGCCATATTCGGGCTTGGGTGAAGGGAGCGATGAGCGTGAGAGCAATCGGTCGTTGGATAGGCCATTTAATTGGGTCTATGATACGAGGATTTCTTACCCTGGCCATTATCGCGATTGTTGTTTCTGGTGGGATCGCCACGTTGGTTTCGAAAAGCCTGCCAACTGGCCTGACGCTGGCGTTTGTGATCGCCATCAGCCTGATCTCTGGTTTGCTGGGCGCCTTCGCGATGCTTGCGTGACGGCTCAGCCACATCGGTGATATGGCCAGATTGAGCCATGAGGCGATGGAGCGGCTTGCGCAGCATGAGAAGAATGCTTCAGTCGAAAGCAAATGACGCTGCTTTGCTTCGTATTCGCTATCATCTACAGGGCGCTCAGCGCCCTGCTTGTATTTCCAGACGCTTCTGAAGAGGGTAGTATGCTATGGAGTTGACACCCGATATTCACCTGGTGGATGGCGTGACGTGTAATGTGTACTTGATCCTCGAACCGGATGGCGTGACTATCCTCGATAGCGGCCTCCCTGGCGCCCACACGCGCATCCTTGCGTTGCTCCAATCGTTGGGTCACGCGTCGGGCGACGTGCGCCGCATCGTGCTCACCCATCAGCACATTGACCATGTGGGCGGCGCGCCTGCGCTCGTCAAGGCGACAGGCGCTGAGATCTATGCGCCGGTCGGCGATACTCCGGCCATCGAGGGTAAGGCGAAGCGCGAAAGGCCACGTGGGCCACTAGGCCTGGCCTTCGCCGTGATGATCGCCTTGCAGTTGCGCCCTACCACGGTGAATCATCAGGTAGCCGGTGGCGAGACGCTGCCTGTCTTTGCCAGCGAGGGTGGTTTGCAGGTAGTCGCGACGCCAGGGCATACCGTTGGGCATGTCTCGTACTATCTGCCCGCGCGCAGGTTGCTCTTCGCCGGTGACGCCTACCGACATGCCGATGGAAAGGTAACGCCTTCGCCCAAGATGTTCAATCACGATACGCCCCAGGCGATGCGCAGCCTGGCATCGCTATGCGCGCTGGATGTCGAGATGAGCCTCCCCGGCCACGGTGCGCCGATACTGCACGATGCCAACCGGCTGATCGCCGAGGCCGTCGCCAGTGTCGCCAGTGTCGCGAGGTAGTGTCTCGCTTAGAGACGTGTACGCCGACGCATACTCTGGCCCTACAGGGCGCCGGTATGGTTCGCTGGCAACCACCCAGAGCGTATTCGCCCAGGCCCGCGACCGCGCTGCAAGGATGGGCATACGTTCGCCGTCCGATTCGCCTCCTGGGATAGCCCCTACCTGTTTGCCATGAGGAGCGGAGACAGGCCCATTGGGAAGGCAAATCGCGCGGTAGAGCGTTTGCAGCCGCGCCGCCTCGATCTCGGCGCGTCGCCAGTCATGGCTGGTGGCTTTGTTGTGTTGCGCGTCCCTGCTCAACGCGCTCAACTGCTTCAGGGCATCGGTCATCGCCTGCGCCAACCCTGCGGGATCGCGCGGCGCGGCGAAGACGCAACCCCAGGCGTCGGCCAATTGCTCGACCAGCGCGCCGCCGCGTGTGGCGACGATGGGCAGCCCATGCGCCAGCGCCATCCCTACCCCACGGCTCAGTGGCGCCGACCACTGGGGGAAGATTGCCAGATCGCTACTTCCCACCACCTCTGCCAGATTCGCGCATGGCGGCTCCAGCCGCACGACATCATCCAGCCCATTGAGCGTGATGGCTACCCGCAGCCGCGCCAGTGTGGCGTCGTGTTTTGGCTTGCCTGCGGCGCGCTCGCTGGCAAGCGCCACCCGTAGATGAGGGAAATGATCGCGCGCCAGCAAAAGGGCCTGCAAGAGATCGAAGTGTCCGCTCTCCGCGCCAATGGGGACTGGAACAATCGCCAGCGTATCACTCTCGTCTGCGCCAAGCGATGCGCGTACCTTTGCCCGCTGCTCAGGCATGAGCGTCGGCGGCGCCGCCACCCCTGGCCGCACGACGCGCAGCCGCCGCCCCAGCGCCTCGATCTGGAAGCTGCGCGCCACATACTGTGAGTTGGCGACGATCCCAGCCGTCAGCGGAGCAAAGGCGTCGAGCGCAAGTTGCAGGCGTGGGCTGGCGACCTCACGCGCATGCCACTGCGCCGGAACGCCAAGCGCATGCCCTACAAAAAGCGTTGGCAGATAGGTGGTAGGGTTGCTTGCCACCAGCAGATCGGGTCGCGCAGCCAGCGTCGCGCGAAGCAGCGATAGCCATGCCGCGCTGTGATCTTTGATGCGCGCCACTTGGGCAAAGAATCCCCTGCGACCAGACGCCTGCCTCACTACAGAGCGATAGGCTAGCGGTATGGCGATCACGCGCCTGGGATGAAATACCCGCATGGATTCATCCAGGGCGGCGAGCGTTTCATCATGAGCGGCGGCCCTTTCTACCACAAAAGCCACTCGCAACGGAAAATCACGAAACGCCGCGCTCAGGCCATGTGCCTCTGAATCGCTCTGGCTACGCTGCCGTTCAAGCGCGTTTGTCACCCCAGCGGCCACGCCAAATAGCGGCCAACAGGCCAGGGTAGCGGCTGGTTCGGCCAGTGGAGTTGAGGTCAAGCCTGCGATGAACAGATAGATCGCGCATCCCAGCGCGGCCAGCGTCACGCCAGCCGCCTCGCCGGTGGGCCGCAGCCGCCGGTAGGTCAGCCAGCAGCGCGCCATCGCCAGACCGATCAGCGCGAGCGAGGCCAGATAGACGGGCGTCTGTGCGGGGGATATGCTGGCGCGCAAGACCACAAACGGTTCGCCAGGCCAGCCGCTGGCGCCGCGCGGAATGACGCACAGCGCTAGCGCCGTCGCCCCCGCAAACAGGCTGAAGCGCCCGTAGCGCCGCCGCGCCAGGCTCACCCCTAATAGCGCCAGCGCCGTCGCCAGCAGCGCCGTTCGCGACCACGCGCCGATCAGCCCACAGAGCAAGGCCAGCCCGCCAGCAACGGCGGCGCCCGCTAGCATGATGCGTCCGCCCCAGAACCACGCGCGCCGCCATATTGAGCGGGTCTGTTCGGCGCCAAGCCACCAGCGGAGCGCCGCGTTCGGCGCGTCGCCGACGCTGGCAACCACGATGGTTATCCCAAGGAGGTTGGCCAGCGTCGCCAGATCGGGCAGGCCGACGCTGCCTGGCGCGTAGGAGCCGCTATCTGATAGCAGGGGCAGCAACACCCCCCCCGCCAGTGGAACCGCCGCGCCGAGCAGCGCCCAGGTCAGCCAGCGTAGCGCCCATCCCAGCTTCTCTGGCGAGGCGCAGAGCGAGAGGGCGCCAAAATAGGACACGACAGGCGCCAGCGCCAGCCCAAGCCGCACGCCAAGTTGCGCGGCATCTTGCCAGACGTCTGCGCTTCGCAGCGTCATGGCGACTGTGGCGACTGTGGCGCCCGCTGAGACAAGCGCATAGGCGCCAACCGCCGCCGCAAAGAGATCGAGCCGCACCAGCCGCCGCGCCTCGGCGCACAGGAGCAGTGAGGTCAACGCCAGGGCGCAGAGCAGTGGAATCACAGCCAGTAGCAGAGGAAGACCCCGCATATGCCCAATGATAGTCAGTGTGGGCGCCAGCGCCACGGATAGCGCCAACCCGGCCAGCGTCACGCCGTCCGCGCTCACTTGCCACGCCTGTGAGCTTCGGTTGGCGGAGACGCTTTGCCTCATCTGTGTGTGTGCTTGCTCTCGCGTTTGCTTTGGCGGGTTGCGTCGTCCCCATCGCGTGAGAAATATCCGTTGCGTTCCACTCATTGCTGCCTCCCTTTCACTCTCTTGTTATGCTCTGGGGGCAGCCAGCGCCCAATCGGTATATGACACTGCCGGTATGGCGCGGGCGACGGCGACCTCTGGCGCGGGCGCAGGCGTCACCAGACGTTCCCATGGCAGCGCCATAATGGGTTCGATGTCGTGCGCGCCCGATTGCGCGGCCCACCCCAACCGTGTGAAGACGCCTGCCGCCCGCCACGCCGCCAGCCTACGTCGCGCCAGGCTCACGCTTCCACAGCCAGCGGGATACATTCGCCAGGGCGCGCTCTTCTGCAACAGCGAACACAACCCATCGAACACCGCGCGGTCACTCACACGCGCCCGGCGCGCTGTGACGCCAGCCATCGCCAGCGCCGTAGAGATCACGGCCCAGGCGGCGTCTGTCACCAAAGCGGCTGGCTTGACGGCTTGTTGGCGCGCCTGACCGTCGCGGCTCAAATGGTTCAGCGTGGCGCGCCGATAGGCCGCCAGGATGCGCCCCACCAACCGCTCCGGCTGATCGGGCCGTTCAAGCGCGTGTATTCCCAGGTGAACCAGGTCTTCGAGTTCGGCATAATCCATCTGCGAGAGCACGACAAGCGCGCGTGGTCGCTTATCCGTCTGCGCCGCCAGGCCGCGCGCCAGCAACGATACCAGCCGGTGGCCGGATATACGCTGTCGCCCGGTTCCCGCATGATAGGCGCGCTCCACGGCGTCGTAATCCACAAGGATGACATCGGCCAACGTTTTCTCGCAGCTCACCATAAGGCGTTCCCAGGTCGCCGCCAGCACAAGTTCACAGCGCGCCTCGCGAAGACGCTCCGCCAGCGTGGGGTAGGCTCCCAGCAATGGGCGCGCGCTGAGAATGACCGGCGGCAGTTCGGCTGGCGGCTCAGATATGCCTGAGTGCGCGTCAGGACGAACAACTTGCGCGGCAAGAATGGCGTGTGTATGCGGTTGGCGAGCAGACGACGCGAGTTGTTTGGATCGCCCCGAATGGCGTGCGCGTGTGGCAGATCGAGTGACGGGCATGGCATATCTCCTGAGCGGCATAAGGATAAGGTAGACCGAAATACTTTTCTATATACTATGATATGTTTTTGGAGACGAAAGTAACAAATGCGAGAGGAGGGCTACTATGATTCGATAGGATGTGCTCCTACTCCTGTCCTACCATAGTTGATTTTGCACGCTTTGAAGATCTACCTTGACCCTAAACCGTGAATGATCCAAAAGGCCGCGCCATAATGGGCCATGTAGAAGTTTATGAGAAGTTTATACGGATAGGGCTATTCGCCGTATTATGCGAACGATTGGCGCTGGCCTGCGCGCTATGCAGTTCGCGCCAGAGGCGTTGACCCTGCACAGTCGCCTCGATACTTTGTGCGGCGCCCACCGCATCTGCGGCGTACCAGACACGCTCACGCACTCCCGCCCACATCGGATACATCACCTCGGCGCGTCCACGCTCAGTGAGCGTCAAGAGCGGCTGGCAGCGTACACTCACCGCAGCGCATGCCTGCTCCCAGGTGTCGCAGATCAGCGCCGAGCGGGTGAGATCGAGGTCGAGCGTCTGCGCCGCATGCTTGAATAAACCAGTTTGTGGCATGTGACATGCGCACGCCTCATGCTGCGCGTGTGGACAGACGAAGAGAGCGTCGCACCGCCCACCGTGCGTCCTGATCTCCTCCATCAGCCAGAGAGACCGCTCTGCCAACGCCTCCCTGGCAGTCGCGCTCCGCGAAATGCACGCCTGATCTATCAATAGCACAACGGGCATATCGAGCCGCGCCAGAATGCGTAGCGCCTCCACTGCGCCTGTGGCAAGGTGTGGCGACTCGCCGGTCAAGGCCGCCTCTGACTGTTCCTCACAGATCAATCGGTCGCGCATCACAAAGATCGCCGGGCGCGTTGGCCTCTGCGTTTCCCCCTGAGGAATCAGCGGTTGGCTTTGGGGAGACGTGACGCCGGTAGAGTTTTCCGATAGTGGGCGCTGTTCGAGTGACATTGCGCTGCTCCGTTTTCCTGTGTTTCTACGCTATCCATTGGTCGCCATCTTGTAGAACTGTGAGTGTGGCTTGCCCCTATCGCAGGGTCTATGCCAGCGCCTGGGTATCTTTGGATGTTTTCGAGACCATATGAGGTGAAAGCGTTCCGCCTTTGCCTGCCCGATCTGTTCAATAACAATATCGGTATCCAGAGCAAATAATCACGATATGTATTACCATATGGCTATTTTTGTCTCTATCATATCGTATGATGGTCTTAACGATATGAACGCAGCGCCTTCCCTACCTGCGCATTGCCAGATACACGACGCGCTCACGCTACCTTGTTCTCATTCTTGTCCAGGCGAAAGGAGACCCACCATGACCACACGCACACGCACATCCAACATACAGAGCGCGCCCCCTACTCCATATGCTTCTCATACCATGAAGCGTATTGTCTTCGTGACGCCGCATCCCCTGGCGCGACAGCACGCGCGCACATGGGGCTTGCTTACCGCCCTCGCCCAGAGCGGACGCTACCCCCTCACCGTGCTGGCGCTGTGCCGCACCACCGCCGAGATCGCCGCGACCATTCAGTTCCGGCGGTTTGGCGTCGAGACGTTTGCCCTGCCAGACGATACGCCGTCCAGCGCTGACGGGGCGGCGTACGACACAGCGCCACACCTTCGGGCGACGCTTGAGCGTATCATCGCGCGCGGCGATGTTGCGATCGTGCACATTGAGGGTGAACGACTTGCTCCGCTTGCGCGCGACCTGGCGGTTCCCGTCGTCTGGGACATCGCGGAAAGCGCCACTATCATCCAGCGATTGACAGCGCAATCATTGCGCGCCATCGGCGATCCCTATGAGATTGAGGTGATGCGCGCGTGCGCCAGCGTGATTGTCGCCGATAAGTCAGCAGCCGTTGCGTTGCTGGCCGCGCGCCATCGCGCCAGCCGCAGCCACCTCACCGCCTTGCCGCCAGTTTCGCCAGCAACGCCAGCTTATCAACTTGACGCCCAACCGCCCGCGTCGCCCTCGGCCATACGGAGCGTCATGCGCTCTCATATGGGCGTCGCGTCTTTTTCGCTGGTGAGACATCCGGTGGAGAAGCGCCAGCATGATCCGCACGTCTGTATCATCCCAAATGGCGTTGACGTACTTGACATTGGCGATGAGCCAATCTCCGCCCTTAGCTCGCATCGCATGGCGCAGGCAGGCGCTCAGGCCAGACGACGCCAAGGAAGTGTGGGCGTCCTCATCGCCGGAGATTTCGGCGCAGACCTCTGGGTGAAAGGGATCGTCTGGTTCCTACGCGAGATCGCGCCGCGCCTGTGGCGTCTGCGCCCGGAACTATCTATCACGCTGCTCGCCAGGCCAGGGAACGCCATCTCGCCTGCCATGCGCGCGCTGCTTGTGGAGGCGCGCCACTTCTCAGGCAGGAGAATTCGCCTTGTCGAGGACACGACGGAAATTCGACCATACGCGCGGCAGGCGGCGCTGGCCGTTGTTCCGCTTGCTCCTGATGCGCGTCCCACTGGCGACGAACTGTGCCAGACGCATACCTGCGCCCTGACGACAATGGCGCTGGGTCTGCCAACGGTGTTGACACAGCCCGCGCTTGCTGGGCTGTTGGCTGCGCCAGGACGCGATCTGCTGGTGGCGACCTCGGCGGATCGGCTGCTCGCGCTCATCACGCGCGTGTTGGGAGATAGAGAACTGTGGGGATTGCTTGCGCACAATGGGCGGGCGTATGTGGAGCGTCGCCATTCGTGGCGGCAAAGCGCAGCCCAGCTCGAGGCGCTCTACGAGAGCATCCTTGCGCAGGTGGATCGCTCTGCCATCTCCTCCAACCAGGGAGGCGTTTCATCTGATCGGCAGGATGGTACAGCCAGCGAAGACGCTGACGAGGTGTTGTGGGATAGCCCCAACACGACCCGCCCCATGCAGGTCAGCGTGATTCTGGCGGAGCTTCATGCGCAGGACGCCGCAAGCGAGGCAAGCCAATCGCAGTGGAACTTTGTCGGCGCCTTCAGGAATTTTGGAAACCCTGACGCAGCGGTAGCGCAGCCGACCGATCAGAGGTTCTGCCCTGAGCACACCACTATACGCTCTGCGCCTGTCTCCACGCGCCGTCTCTCACGCTGGCGGTGACGCGATCACTCTGCTCTTTCGAATGAGATAAACCGCGCTCACACCAACAGGAGTATGAGCGCGGTTTGTTGTGTTTGCGTGATGTTGTGATGCGCCACTTTGTTTATTAGCGCCTAGATACCCAGGCGCCTTGCGGTTTGGCGCCGCTGATGCGCGAAAGTGTTGAGAGTGTTACAGAAGGGTAGATATCTCAGGCAGCGACGCTGGCCGTCTCGATGACCTGCGCCTCGATGTCAAGCTTGATCTCATCGCCGACGAGCCAGCCACCGCTCTCAAGCGCGACGTTCCACTCGAGGCCGAAATCCTTACGACTGAGCTTGCCGGTCGCGCTGAAGGACTGGCGCTGCTTGCCCTGCATATCTTTGATGCTGCCCTCGCGCTCGACTTCAAGCGTCTGGGGGCGGGTCACGCCATGAATGGTCAGATCGCCGGTGACACGGTATTTCTCGCCTCCGAGCGCCTCGACGCGGGTGCTCTTGAAGGTGATGGTGGGGTACTTGGCGACATCGAAGAAGTCGGCGCTGCGCAGGTGGTTATCCCGGGCCTCGGCGCCAGTGTCAATGCTGCTGGCGTCAATGGTCACATCTACCTGTGAATTGGCGGGGTTCTGCTCATCAATATGCAGCGTCCCACTGAACTTCTTGAAGCGCCCCCGAACGGTGGTGATCATCATGTGCTTCGCCGCGAACTCAACGGTTGAGTGGTTTGGATCGATCTCGTATGCCATGTGGGCTAGCTCCCGGCGCGTCTGCGCCCTGTGCGTACTGGTTGAACATTTGTCAGGAAAAACCAAGACTTCATAAATGGAAGCAACTTCCATATATTTATTTAATACCATAGGAGAAGTAAGAAAGTCAAGGGCAGAGAACGCACAAAAGTGGGAAGCGGAAGTTGGCGCCCAGGCTACACTGTGAACAGGGGCAGCGAGCGAAAAAGTAGCAGAAATGTGAGGAGCTGAGAAAGAACAAGACGCCAGCCGCAGAGTGTGCAGGCTGGCGAGTGGGGTGTCTAATGAGGGGCGCCTAAAATGAGATTTCGTCGGCGAGGAAGCGTGTCCACAACAGGACAACTCCCAGCCCGCCCATCAGGGCGAAGAACGCGACCGCGCCCTTGTCACCGGTTCCAGACTGAGCCTCTGCGAAGGTCTGATGGAAGTTGAAGAAGAAGAGCAGACAGAGCCAGACGACCGTCGCTGACGCCGCCAGCCCTAGTTTCGTCGCTTCCGCAGGGGCACGCCAGAAAAGCTGCACACCAAACCAGAGCAGCGCTGCGGCGATCACAAAGCCCCAGTGAATCGAGCCTGCCTGTACCACATCAAATGGCGTGGTTGGGCCTGCCAGATAGTCTGTCGAAAGGAATGGCAAGGTTAAGGTCAGAACAAAGAGGATTGCGAGCAGCATGCTGACCCACGGTTTTGGGCTACGACCTGGAAGCATTGCAGGTTCCTTTCCGCACGAGAAACATTCTCTTTCATTGTAGCCGAGGCGTCCAGCGATTGCAACTACCAGAGGACGTTTCTCTCTCTCCTGGCATAAAAATACGGTGAATACCTTACGGCGCTCATAGACGTATGGGATGTGTCAGGGACAATCACGGCTGATGATCAGCAAGCTGTGTTCCAGCCAACAGCTCATTCCGCACAACCCGCGCTTCCTTTGGCGCGTACACAACACGTACACCAGCAGATCCCCCGGAGGCCAACTATGCGCGATACGCCCACATCTCCAGATGCGCCGCAGCCGCGCGCGCCGTTCGCCACGCCATCTTCCTACCCACCGTATCAGAGCGTGCCAGGAAGCAATACACCGCTGCGCAATGGGAGATCGGCACGGCAGGGCGCCTCAGAGCGTCGCCGCACGCCCTGGTTCGCCTGGCCGATAGGTGGTTGCCTGGGAATACTGGCAATCATCACGCTGGGAGTCGCGCTGATTGCCGGACTGGTGGGTGGGCTGCTCATCAAGCTGAGCCAGGAGCAAAACGCCAGCGCCCAGACCACCTCGACCTATGTCGTAAGTGGCGCGCCCACAGTTGTCGCCCAAAATACCGCTGGCTCCATCACGTTCCGGCTTGGGGAGAGCGGCCAGGTGATCGTCACTGTGGCGCGGCATGCGCGCGACGCCACAAGCGATAGCGCCCAGCAGGACATCCAACAAATACAGGTCGCTACGATACAGCAGGGCGCCACTATTACCGTTGTGGCGCATTTCTCCGGCAGCGGCGCGCTGGGGGCGCAGCGTAGCGTGGATATGACGATCACCGTTCCCCCGATGGCCAACATCCGGGCGACGATTGGCGCTGGCGACATCACGGCGAACGGCGTCAGCGGCGTCATGCAGATAAACAGCGGAGCGGGCACGCTGACACTCAACCAGGTCACGCTTGCCAACGGTTCACAAGTGACCGACTCGGCGGGAACAATCAATATTACCGGCACGCTGGCTAGCGGCGCCTCGGTCAGCGTCCGTAACGACGCAGGCGACATCAACGTGACGCTGCCTCCTACCACTGCGACAATCATCAACGCGCGCACATCAGCCGGGCATATCACGGTGAATGGCTGGAACCTGACGCTCAGCCACGATGGCTTTGGCGCCACTGCGCGCGCCATCGGCAAGACGGCTTCCAACGCCAAAGGTGTGCTTTCGCTTCAGACCAACGCCGGAAACATCACCCTGACGGCGGGAGGATAACAGTCAGCATGGCACGGCACGGGCGACGCCCAGCTCTCGAAGCGATAGAACTCCACGCCTGTTTGCAGGAGCAGTATGGCCTGACCCCTTCATCGAGGGCGAGACGGGTTGGACAGCGATTGATTGAGTTGCGCTGACCTATTATCTCTGGGAGCGCGTCATTCAGGATGTGATCGAGTGCGCCAGAAGCATCTATTTCAGAAATGATTGGGACGAAGCGACACGGTTCGGCGCTGTCGAGTTGTTTGAGCAGGTGATGGATGACGGGCTGATTATCCGCGCCGCTCAGGCCGCCGCAGCCAACATTCCTGCGGACGGCGCGACGTTCTAGCGAACGTCCACCTGGCAAAATGAAGTGGCGGATGAACGGACTACAGCCAGCGCGGATGCAGGCGCTACAAATCGTGAGCCTCCGTCAGCGCGCGAGCGATGCGGGCGGCGCAGACAGCGTTATTGAGGAGCAGCGCGCGATTGGCGGTCACGCTCTCGCCGCCGGTCAGGTCGGCCACGCGCGCCAGCAGATAGGGCGTGAGCGCCGCGCCGGTTATCCCTGTCACCTGTGCCTGATAGAGCGCCTGTTCGGTCGCCTTCTCCAGCGCCCGCGCCGAGAGCGCCGACTCCGCCGGAATGGGGCAAGCTACCAGCAGGCCGCCGCCCAGGCCACTCTCCCACTGCGCGCGCGCGATGGCTACCACCTCATCGGGAGTATCCACCCGATGCGCCAGATGTAGCCCGCTCTCGCGGCGGTAAAACGCCGGGAACTCGTCGGTTCCATAGCCAATCACCGTCACCCCCTGCGTTTCCAGATACTCCAAGGTGAGCGCCAGATCAAGAATTGCTTTTGCCCCAGCGCAGACGGTGATCAGCGGCGACCGCGCCAGTTCGATCAGATCGGCGGAGATGTCGAAGCTCTGCGCGCCCTCGCGGTGCACGCCGCCGATGCCGCCTGTGGCAAAGACGCGAATACCGGCCAGCGCCGCGCAGGCCAGCGTCCCCGCGACGGTGGTAGCCGCCAGCGCCCGCCACGCCAGCGCGACCGAGAGATCGCGGCGGCTAGCCTTCAACACACCCTGTGAAGTCGCCAGCCGGGTGATCTCCTCCTCTGTCAGCCCGATCACGATCCGTCCATCCATCAGCGCGACCGTCGCCGGTGTGGCGCCCTCCGCACGAATCGCCGCCTCCATCGCCAACGCAACCTCAAGATTGATGGGCGCAGGCAACCCGTGCGCGATGACAGTGGATTCGAGTGCGACCACCGGCTGCCCGGCGGCAAGTGCGGCCTGCACCGGCTCGGCGATATGCAGATAAGCTGATGGCGATGATGCTGACATGAAATATTTGACCTCCCAACGCGACACGCTCCCGATTTCGCCAGCATAGCAGGTCTCCTCGCTTCTTTCAAGGCGCGCCGGAGAGATTGGAAAATTCCCGATCAGGTCGGGAAGCTCTCCCCATGACGACGGGAAAATACACCAGGTATGCTGTTCGCAGAGCAAGACAACAGGTTTCATGCTCTATGAACACGAGCGGCAGGCGCGCCCTGCCAGGAGGTAGCTATGTCATCCACGATCATGTATCGGCTGAGCGGGATTGCCCTCGGTATCGGGGGCGTTCTCGCCGTGATTGGAACGCTTGGTGAGGCGCTCGATAACGAGGCGTTTGGCCCATTTTGGACTCCGTCCGCGATTGTCACTGCTATCGGCCTGCTCTTGATTGTCCTGGGGCTTCCTGCTCTGTATGCGCGTCAGTCGCCACAGGCAGGGAGGTTTGGGGCGTTTGGCTTCGTGTTGTTCTTTGTTGCAAGTATTGTGTTTGCTGGCAGTAGCGGTCTCACCGATCTCGTGCTTCTCCCCTGGATAAACCACCTGGCCCCAAGCGCGCTCGATAACCCGCCGCTGGCCTTCATCCTCTATTTCCTCATCGCGAAGGCGCTCGTTCTGGTTGGTTCTGTTGTCTTTGGAATTGCGCTTCTGCGCGCGGGCGTCTTCTCGAAAGCGTCAGCCATCCTTTTGCTGGCTGGCAGTGTCTTGTTTGTTGTCGGGGGGCGTGTCCCTTACCTGAGCTACATCGGCGAGGCGCTCTTCTTTGTGGCGCTCATCTGGCTGGGCGCCACTCTGCTGGCGTCGCTCCAACGTGGGGCAGCAATGCCCGCTTCCGTTGGCGCAAGCGCCCGCGCCTGAGCCCAGGCAGCGCGCAGCGTCGCCCCCTATGCCCTATGCGCGAACCGCGCCTGAGCGTGGGCATAGGGGGCGCCTGCCTGTCAAGAAGAACACCTTGCATACTTGCATATACGACAAAATAGCAGATGAGGAGAAACAGATAGTGAGGTCGAGAGCGGCGGAAAGGCGGAGATTCATGTGGGTGAAGTTGCTACGCAGGGAGATTGCTCCTCCCCGTCAGGGTAACGCTGCCAGTGCGCCATCATTGCAAAGCGTCTTGCGGGCGCTCGCCTGGCAGCCGCGCTGGCTGCTCGCCGCATGGGCGGCGTTGCTGTGTCTAGGCATTCTTACCGTCACGCTCAATATCGCTGGAGCGCCGGTCTACTTCGCCCATTTCTCCACACTCTGCGCTAACTGCTCCGACGAACGACTGACGCCCGCCGATGCGCAGTCGCTCCATGCGGCAGACGTCTCCATCACGGCATATGCTACCTACTGGACGATGATCAATCTTCTGTTTACCCTAGTGTATTGCGGGGTGGCGCTGTTCATCGTCTGGCGCAAACCATGCGACCGGATAACTGGTGTCGCTGCCCTCGCTCTTTTTATGATGGGCGCCTCCTTCCCAGACATCCCCGTGACCCTGGCGGCGACGCATCCTTTCTGGCGCCTGCCCGTGACGCTGCTCACCGGGTTGGGTCTTCCCTCCCTGGTAGCATTCCTGTTTGTCTTCCCTACGGGGCGTTTCGCTCCTGGCTATTCGCGCTGGGTGGCGTTTGGCTTTTCTCTGCTCTATCTTGCTGGCGCGTTCTTCAGCGTCATTCATGCTTCTCGCCTGCTCAACCTGCTGATCATGCTTGTGGTGTTTGGCTCCCTCGTCCTCGCGCAAATCTATCGGTATCGGCGGGTCTTGACTCCGGTCGAACGCCAGCAGACAAAATGGGTTGTTTTTGGCGTCACCATTGCTTTGATAGGCTTCCTCTTTGTCGCATATATACCATTGGCGGCGCTGCAATTCTTCCCATCGTATACCTTGTCGCTCCTTCCTTTTGTCCTTCTGACAAGTAGCGTCTATCTGCTGCTTCTGCTGATCCCCCTGGCAATTGCCATCGCCATTCTGCGCTACCGCCTATGGGACATCGATCTCATCGTCAATCGCACACTGGTCTATGGTCTTCTGACCATCGGCGTCGTTGGCTCCTACGCGCTCCTGGTTGTCTCACTCGATGCTCTTCTGCGAACAGAGACGAACTTTCTGATCTCGCTCTTCGCGGCAGGCGTCATCGCTGTCTTCTTTCAGCCCTTGCGTGAACGCCTTCAGCGCGCCGTCAATCGCCTGCTCTACGGTCAGCGTGACGAACCCTACGCAGTGATCGCGCGGCTGAGCCAACGCTTGAAAGAGACGCTTGCGCCCGATGCGGTTCTTTCCACCATTACTGAGACGGTAGCGCAAGCCCTGAAACTCCCCTATGTCGCCATCAGGTGGAAGCAGGGAGAAACGCTTGAGCTGGCGGCAAGTTATGGCGCGCCTGTTGACATGCCATTAACGCTTCCGCTCGTCTATCAGTCGGAGACCATTGGCCAGTTGGAGCTTGCTCCGCGTTCGCCGGGCGAAGCCTTTACACCTGCCGACGCGCGCCTGCTCGATGAACTGGCGCGACAGGCGGGCCTCGCCGCTCATGCCGTCCGGCTGGCAGACGATCTCCAGAAGGCGCGTGAGCGGCTGGTGTTGGCGCATGAAGAAGAACGCCGCCGCCTGCGTCGCGATTTGCACGATGGCGTTGGCCCCACACTCGCAAGCCTCTCTCAACGTATTGATACGGCGACACGCCTGGTTCGCAGCGATCCCGACGCCGCAATTGTCCTGCTGAGCAATCTCAAGGCCCAGGTCAAGTCCACCATTGCCGATATTCGCCGCGTCGTCTATGCCCTGCGTCCACCCATCCTGGATGAACTTGGGCTGGTCTCGGCCATTCGCGAACATGCGTCGCAGCTCTCGGAGGCGGCTGGCTTTCACGTCTTGGTGGAAGCGCCTGCCGATCTGCCTGTGCTGTCTGCCGCCGTTGAAGTGGCGGCTTATCATATCATCCTGGAATCGCTAACCAATGTCGAGCGGCACGCAAACGCGCCTCATTGCGCTGTGCGCCTGAAGATTGATGGCGGGCAATCCCTTCAGCTTGTCATCAGCGACGACGGGTGTGGTCTGCCTGATACCTATCATGCGGGTGTTGGCATGACGTCTATCCGTGAGCGTGTCGCGGAGCTGGGCGGTGTCTGCTCCATCACGGCACAGGCGACAGGTGGCGTATGTGTTTTCGCCAGCCTGCCGTTGAAACCGGAGCAAACCATGCAATGATGCTCTGAAAGGAAATCTCTATGGAGACCATTCGCCTCTTGATCGCCGACGATCACACCTTCTACCGCGAAGGGGTGCGTGCAATGTTGCAGGGATTGCCGGAGATAGAGGTGATCGGCGAAGCCGTGGACGGCGACGAAGCAATTGCCAGCGCGGAATCCCTCCAACCGGATGTGATCCTCATGGACATCAAAATGCCAGGGATTAACGGCATCGAGGCCACCAGGCGTATTCTACACGCAAGCCCTCATATCAAGACGCTCATTGTTACCATGTTTGAGGACGACGATTCGGTATTTGCCGCAATGCGCGCGGGCGCTCGCGGGTATCTGCTGAAAGACGCCGACCAGGACGAATTGACTCGCGCGGTGAAAGCCGTATACAGGGGCGAGGCCATTTTCAGTCCCGCCATCGCCCAGCGTATGATTCACTACTTCTCGGCGCTGCCCCAATCCGCCTCAGCTATTGCCTTTCCCGATCTGACGGAGCGCGAGCGCGAGATTTTGTATCTGATCGCGCAGGGCAAGAACAACACGGCTATCGCGCATCACCTGACCATCAGCCTGAAGACCGTGCAGAACCACGTCTCCAACATCTTTAGCAAACTTCAGGTGGCCGACCGGGCACAGGCCATCGTGCGCGCCCGTGACGCCGGATTGAAATAGCTCAACAGCGTCCAAAGAAACAGCGTGAGGCTACACGCCCCGTCGGCCTAGCCTCGCCGGAAGACACGTTTCACCAGACGATCAAACGGTACTACGTCGTCAATCGAGAGGAAGCGTGAGAACCAGAGGTAGACGCCTGCGCCCGCACCGCCCGAAACTGCCAGGCGGAAGAGCATCTCCACAGTTTCCGTCTTGGAGGTAACGCCAATCGGCAGGATGAACGGTAGAATCAAAATCTGGTAGACCAACAGCGCCGTGAGCGCCGCCGCCAGACCCGCCGCCAGCACATTCACTGTAAACATGCCCAGGTCTTTCATGTCAAGTCCCGCCAAGCGTGGACGCAGCAGCAGGATCAGCGTGATTGCCTCGCCAGTCCAGGCGAGCGACGAGGCAAGCGCCAGCCCGCTCGCGCCGAGCGGCAGGAGGATGATGCTCATGCCGATCAGGAAGAGGAATTGTAGGATGCTGACGATGGTGGGCGTGCGCGTATCCTGGATGGCGTAGAAGCTGCGCGTGAGAATCTCGACAAGCGCCAGACCCGTCAGGCCAATCGAGAAAAAGATCAAAGGGTATACGGTAAACGGCAACTGGCTCAACTCGAAGGCGCCGTGCGCCAGGATCACGCGGCTAATCGGATCGGCCAGCACAATCATCCCCAGCGCCGAAGGAATCGCCAGATAGGCAATGCCCTTGATGGTGCGCAAAACGGTCTCGCGCAGGCGATCCCATTCGCCCGCCGCCACAAAGGCCGCCAGTGTGGGGAACGCCGCCTGCGAGACGGCCATGCCAAAGACGCCCTGAGGCAACATCACCAGTGAAAACGCCGTGACATAGCCATAAACCGCCCCTTGTTGATTGAGCAAACCAAGCAGGTCGCGGTTGATGAACACTGAGACGTAGAGCATCGCGGCGTTGAGCAGGCGTGGCAGCATCAGCTTCCCAATCTCCTTCACCCCAGGATGCAGCACATTCAGAATCGGTTTGTAGGCCATCTTCGCTCTGATCAGCCCTGGAATCTGGATGGCAAACTGCAACGCCGCTCCGACGACAACACCCCAGGTTGGCCCATAGATGCCCAGGTGGCCGCCAAAAACGTGATAGCGATTGTCAAACTGCGTCACCATGATGCCTCCGACCAGGCTGCCGGTGTAGATGACCTGGCCCACCGCCGGAAGGACAAACGACTGGCGCGCCTGCAAGATGGCAATGGCAATGGTTGCGCCGCCCAGAAAGATTGGTTGCAACAGCATCACGCGCGTCAATTGAACAATCATCGGGCCTTCGCAGCCCTGATTACAGTGCTGGAAAAACGGCGCATAGGTCAGCTCGAGGAAGGGTTGCGCAAAAATGATCCCCAACACGCACAGCACCACAAGGACGAGGATCGCTGCGTTGAGCGCAACGCTGGCGACATACCAGGCGGAGTTGCGGTCGCGTTTCTCGATCAGATAGCCAGTGAAGACGGGGATAAAGGCCGAGGCTAGCGCGCCGCCGGAGACGATGTTGAAGATGGTATCAGGCAACGTGAAGGCGTTGGTGAAGGCGTCGGCAAGGAAGCCACCGCCAAAGGTGGCCGCGAAGAGCGAGGTGCGCAGCAGACCAAGAATACGGCTGATGACCAGCGCGGCCGTCACGATGCCTGCGGCGCGCACCAGATTGCTGGTGCGGAGCGCGCGCATCTGAATGGACGGCTGTTCGTCTATCGCGATGCTGCCGCTGCCATTAGGGCTGACGGCAAGCTGCGAGCCGGAGGAATCGCGCTTCGGCGCACGCAACCCCCAGCCGGAAACGCCTGGCCGGATGGGCAGCATCGCGGCGACTTTGCCCGTGCCGGTGAAGTCGCCCAGGCTCAGGCCAGCCATCGAACGCTCCGCCATTGCGTCATACTCAGAGTCTTCGTAGGCCGCCTGCATGCGCGGATGTGATGCGCGCATGAGCGTCTCGGCCTGATCCTGCGAGATGGCTGGCATACGCATACTAATGCGATCCCAGGGTGGATTGACCTCATCATCCTCCGGGTCAAGGTCATCTATGGGTTGGCGATTTGTCTGCTCCCACTGTGTACGCCGTCCGTCCATGTCATCCCCTTTATTTTCACGCCATCGGCGCCGCCGCTTTTTGCACAGTGTGCCTACTACGCACGCTGTGCATACTGTCTACGCATAGACCGGCTATCCCAAAGCCGATACCAGGTTGTGTTCTTCCGTCCGACCCACTATATACGGTTCATGAACAAAAACGAAGCAGAAACGCCAATCGCTCTAAAAACATGCCGATACGGCGGAAACCTATCTCGCCGTTCCCGTCTTTTGGAGCAGTGTCTCTGGCGGCGACGTTTGGTAATACGATATACTATCGCTAACACAGCCCCCACTGCTACGTTGTAGGCTGTTGGCGCGTAGATATATGCAAAACCTATTGCATCCGGCTCATGCGCTGCTTGCCAGGCTCTCAAAGAGATTGAGCGTCAGTTCGTTTGATCCTCTGGATGTCTTGCTGGCGCCCAAAATCGCGATCTAGCAGGTGGCAGGACGGGCGCTGCTCCGGGGAAGACCAAAGACTTTTGGGCAAACCAAGAAGCCTGAGAAGAGCATGAAGAGCATACCCGACGCTTTGTCTCTAGCTCACATCGTTACGTAATACCTAATCCATACACAGAAATTGGAATAGGAGCGCACCATGGCGCGCAGTAGTGTTATCTCTCAGCACGCCGAGGAACCGGAACCAGAACAACCCCCCTGGCGGCCTCCGAAACCGGAGGACGACGAGGAGTATGACTACCAGGATGAACAGGGTGAGCACTGGGGCGGCAGGCTGCTCGTTGACGCGCTGGAGGTCTGCATCCTGACGGTGCTCATCTTTCTGGGCATTCGGATGCTGGTGCAGAACTACATCGTTGACGGACCAAGCATGCAGCCGACCCTGCACACCAACGAGTTCATCCTGGTAGATAAGTCCGCCTATTTCTTTAGCTCTCCGCAACGTGGCGATGTGATTGTCTTTCATTTCCCGCCCAATCCTTCCAGCAAAGACCTGGTGAAGCGGGTGATCGGCGTTCCTGGTGATACGGTGACGGTCTCAGCGGATGGGGCTGTCACGGTGGATGGCGTGACCCTCAACGAGCCGTATATCAACGATATGTCGAATCCCTACATGCCGAAGACGATTACGCTGGGGCCAGGGCAATACTTTGTGCTGGGCGATAACCGGGGCGATAGCGACGACTCCCGTGATTGGGGGCCTGTGCCGCGCAAAGATATTGTAGGGCGCGCCGATCTGGTCTACTGGCCGTTTGTGGACGCGCATTTCCTGAAGGACTGGTCGGGCGTCTTCCGCAAGATTCACCGCTGAGCCTGGTTGGAAGGGGGAGATATGGCAGAGCATGCAGGAGAACATCCACTGGCAGACCTGCGCAAAGAGTATATGGCGCGCGGCCTGAGCGAGGGCGACCTCGACGCCGATCCTATACGCCAGCTGCAAGCCTGGGTAGCCGAGGCGCTGGCGGCGAATCTCACTGAGCCAAACGCGATGACGGTCGCTACGGTTGGCGCGGATGGGCGTCCCTCAGCGCGCATGGTCTTGCTGAAGGGGATCAGCCCGGAAGGTGTTGTCTTCTACACCAACTATGAGAGCCGCAAAGGACAGGAGTTGGCCGCCCATCCCTGGGCGGCGCTCGTGCTCTACTGGGCCGAGCTTGAGCGCCAGATACGCATCGAGGGGCAAGTGGAGCGTGTCTCCGCCGAGATGTCCGATGCCTACTTCCACAGCCGCCCCAAAGGCAGCCAGCTTGGGGCCATTGCTTCGCAGCAGAGCCAGGTGATTCCGGGGCGCGGCGTACTCGAAGAGCGGCTGCGTGAACGTGAAGCGCAGTACGCCGAGAGCGAAGCGCCGCGCCCGCCGCATTGGGGCGGCTTTCGCGTGATCCCCGACCGCATCGAGTTCTGGCAAGGCCGCCCAAACCGCCTGCACGACCGTCTGCGCTATCGCTTACAAGCCGACGGAAGCTGGGTGATCGAGCGCCTCTCGCCATAAAGAAACATATCCCCTGCCCTTAGCTTCAAGGGCAGGGGAGTGAAAGACCCAAATATGTCTACAGGAATTGCCCCATTACGAAGTTGAAGCTACCCGACGCGCCGCCGCTGGTGGTGAAGGTGACAACCTCGCCGTTGAGCGCAGTAAGCGTAACGCCGCCGCGCTGATATGGCGTCAGGTAGGTATGGAAGACGCTACCCTTTGAGGTCTTCAGGCAAGGATCAACATCCATCCGCATGACGATGATCATACCTTGCTGTGCATTAGTCGCCTGATAGCCCGCATACACTATGTATTTATATGCAGGGGCATTCTTGAGTGGTTCAACGTTGGCGACGTTGATGGTATGCTCAATCGAAAAGTCGGGATTGAAGTTGTAACTGATACCTGGTTGCGAAAACGTAGGATCAGGGCACGATGCAGCTGTGGGAACTTCCGGCCCTTTGGTGGCAGCGATGTGGTTGTGCGCCAATGCTTGTTGGGTGGCATACTGCGCCAGTCGTTGCTCTTTGAGCGTCAGGGTGGGGTGGCCTCCCGCGCCACTGGCAGCCAGAATGGTTCCCGTGACGCCCAGGCTGATGACCACGGCGATGACGGCGCCTAGCAGCAGGCGGCGCGTGCGAGAGCGTACAGGGTCACGTGGGGCAACGGGTGGACGTGACGGACGGGAGGCGTTGTTCGTATTGCGCGACTTGCTCATAGTTTGTCTTCCTTTCAACAGAGACACGGCAAGGAGCGCCTCATGCTATGCAAGGAGCGCGAGGCGCGAGAGCGATTCATCAACAGCCATTGTTGCCGGAGGGCGAATCATCCTGCCAGCGGATATTGGTGACATCCTGATATGGCCACGTACCGAACTCCTGCTTGGCGTTGACGTTGGTCATTGCGATGGTTGGACTCCACTCGCACGTCTCATTACGCTGGTTGTAGCACTGCCCGCTAGGCAGTGGGTCAACCTCGGAGCATTCCGTCATCACGCCATAAAACTCGTACTTCTGGCCTTGATAATCCTTGAAGACCTGCGACCAGGCGTTGAATTGATACCCCTGGTAGGAAGCGTTCTGATACAGCTCTGGGATGGGCACATCCCAACCAATCCCCCAGGAGGCTTGATACACATCGTTCTCGGTCCATACTCCAGGGGAGAAGTTACACTGATTGTTTCCAATGCCAGTGCTGGCGTCACCGTAATCGCCGAGCAACGCATGAGGGGAGTAGGTTGCCTCCTGATTGGCGACCCCGTTCAGGAAATCAAGCGTTGTCGGCTCCGCGGGGCAACCAGAGCCGCCCGTCCACTGATCCCACTCGCCTTCGAGATCATCACCACCCCAGATAGTGATGCGTGTATCGTAGTGATGCGACGCTACCCAGTTCATCACGCTGTGGATGGCGTTATCCCAGTCTACCCCCGCAGTATAGACGCTACAAGAGGGATTATAGGTTCCATTGTAGCATTCATAGCTGTTGGATGTGCCAACCATCAACGTCATCATGGGGCAGGATAAGACGTTGTTATACCACGCCTGGATGTATTGTTCGGTATAGCCGACTACCAGCGTGTAGGACTGATAGACACTGTTATGATCGAGTACCGAATAGACACCATTATTGAGGCCAGGGCGTCCCCAGTTGAGGACGGTGAGAAAGTCCTGGCCGCTGTAGGCGCAGTCGTTGCTATACCAGGAGGCGTCGTTGGCTCCCAGTGACGACATATATCCCTGCTCTGATTCCATATACCAGGAGTGGCCGCCAAGACTTTGGCCGCCTATGCACCCCAAAGGGATATGTGGAGAGCCAGTGGCAATAGCGGTCGGGCAGAGAGGAATCATATTTGCGTTGCCCTGGGCGGATATACCGGGCGCATGGAAGCAAGCCCATAGCACAAAAAGTGCGACCAGCGCGCCAGTGGACGATACCAGTCAATGCCAGTCGCCACAGGAAATGAAGACGAAGCATAAGGTGACTTCCTCCTCGGTGACTTCAGCTTGTATAGCTGATCTCGACAAAGAGCAAGACACAGTAAGACGATCACCTCAAGAAAGATTTGAGGCATGAAGATCACACACGACAAAGCGCATCCACTTGCGCACAATATGTTGGACAGCAATGGCGCCTATTTGCTGCTTGGGAAGTAGTATACCTGCTCGATGTCATGGTGTCAATGGCTTGGCTGTATGAAAAGTGGAGAATCACAAAAACGTTCGTTCTTGTTGTTTTCATATAAGCATAAGCAAACCCCCTTCCCAATATTGGGAAGGGGGCATGGGGGATAGGTGAAACCTTACCCCGCGTGCTCTTCGACGTACTCACGGACGGCGCCGAACGCCGCCTGAAGAGCTGCCGTGTCTGTCGTGGCGGGCGCGCCACCCTGCGCCGAGGTGGGGCGCCCGCCGCCCTTGCCCCCCAGCCGCGCGCCCAGCGCCGAAGCGATCTTCCCTGCGTCCAACCCACGAGTGGTCAGCGCCTCGTCCACCGTCACGATGAACCGCGTCTGGCCGCCCTGACCGCCCTGGTTCACCAGCGCGATCACTCCCGAACTGATCAGCGCGCGCGCCATATCGCCCATCTCGCGGAGCGTCTGGTCGTCGCGCACGGAAACCGCTCCCGTCGCCACCTTGACGCCCCGCACGCTCGTCGCCGAAGCGGCGATCCGCTCGGCTTCCACGCGGGCCTGTTGGCGCTGCGCCTGGGCGAGTTGCTTGCGCGCCTGGGCGAGTTCCTCCTGGAAGGTTTGGATGCGTGTGAGCAGATCGTCGGGTGTCGTTTGCAAACGGGCGGTCAGCGCGCTCACGGTCTCGTTGCGCGAACGGAGGTAGGTGTCGGCGCCCGTCCCCGTCAGCGCGACGATACGGCGCAGATTCGCGCCCACGCTGGCCTCTTGCGTCGTCAGATAGATGCCGATCTGGCCCGTCGCCGCGACGTGAGTCCCGCCGCACAGTTCTTTGCTCGACCCCATCGTCACCACGCGCACCTCGTCCCCATACTTCTCGCCGAAAAGCGCCATCGCGCCGGTCGCGATCGCCTCTTTGTAGGGCATAATCTCGGTCGTCACGGGGAGGTCTTCGAGAATCCAATCGCTCACGCGGCGGTCGAGTTCGCGTAGCTCCTCGGTCGTCAGCGGGCGCGACAGGTTGAAATCGAAACGGAGATAGTCGGGCGCGACCAGGCTGCCCTTCTGGTTGACCTGTTCGCCCAGAATATCTTTCAGGGCGCGATGCAGCAGATGGGTGGCGCTGTGGTTGCGCATAATCGCGCGACGACGCCGCTGGTCTACCTGGGCGCGCACCTCCGAATCGATCCGCAGGTGGCCTTCGATCATCTGCCCGTAGTGGGCGATCAGCCCAGGGACGGGCCGCTGGGTGTCGGTCACTTCGAACAGCCCCGTCGGGCCGCCGATCACGCCCCGGTCGCCGATCTGGCCGCCCATCTCGGCGTAGAACGGTGTCTCCGCCAACACGACGGTCGCCATATCCGGCGCGCTCACCTCGTCCACTGGCGCGCCGTTCACCATGAGCGCGACTACCTGGCTTTCGCCGTTCACGCCCTCGAAGCCCGTGAAGCGGGTCGCGGGTAGGCCCTTGATCAGTTGCGTCCATGCCTCCTCCTCTCGCTCGCGAACGAACGCCTTCTCTTGACGCGCTCGTTCTTTTTGTTCGAGCATGGCGCTCTCAAAGCCCGCGCGATCCACGGTCATGCCGCGTTCCCGCGCGATCTCCTCGGTGAGTTCGAGGGGGAAGCCATGCGTATCATGGAGCCTGAAGGCCAACCGACCGGGTACCTCACGCTGTTCTGTGCGCGCCAACTCGTCTAGCTCGCGCGTCAGCACTTGCAACCCCACGGTGAGCGTCTTGTTGAACCGCCGCTCCTCCGATGTCAGCACTTCGACGATCTGGTCGCGCCGCTCGACCAGTTCGGTGTAATGTGACCCCATCAGGCCAATCACGACATCGGCCACATCCCCCAGGAAGGGACGATCCAGCCCAAGCCGCCTGCCAAAAAGCGCTGCACGCCGCAACACCCGCCGGAAGACGTAGCCTCGCCCGGTGGTGCTCGGCAAGATGCCATCTCCCGCCAGGAAGGTGAGACCACGCCCGTGATCGGCAATCACCCGCAGCGCGCGGTCGTGCGCAGGGTTCTCTCCATAGGTGATGCCACAGATGTGCGCCACCGCGTCAATGATCGTGCGGAAGAGGTCGGTGTCGTAGACCGATTCTTTGCCCTGCAAGACCGACGCCAACCGTTCCAGCCCCATGCCAGTATCAATATTGGGCTGCTTGAGCAGCGTGCGATTGCCATCCGCATCCTGGTAATACTGCATGAACACGAGGTTCCAGATCTCCAGGTAGCGGTCGCAATGCTCACAGCCAGGGGCGCAGTCGGGTCGCCCGCAGCCATAGGCCGCGCCGCGATCAAAGTAAATCTCCGAATCAGGGCCGCACGGGCCGCGATCCCCTGGCGGCCCCCACCAGTTATCCGAGAGCCGTGTGATCTCCGCGTCGGGAATCCCCGCGATCTCTTGCCAGAGACGCGGCGCTTCGGCGTCGTCGGGATGCACCGTCGGGAAGAGGCGCGTCGCAGGAATGCCGTAGCCCTGGGTCAGCAACTCCCAAGCAAAGGCGATGGCCTCGCGCTTGAAATAGTCGCCCACCGAGAAGTTGCCAAGCATCTCGAAGAACGTCAGATGCGAGGAGTCGCCTACTTCTTCAATGTCAATGGTACGGTAGACCTTCTGTGCGGTGGTCAGGCGCTTGCGCGGCGGCTGCTCCTGCCCCAGGAAGAAGGGGATCATCTGCTGCATGCCCGCGACGGTGAAAAGCACCGTTGGATCGCGTGAGACGAGCGAGGCCGACGCCATGCGCAGGTGATCGCGTTGCTCGAAATAGCTGAGGAAGCGTTCGCGAATCTCGGCGCCCGTCAAGGAGGGAATACCTCCATCGCTCAGTGAACCATCGGCGCCGCCCGATCCGTTCGCGTGTTTGGGGGCGCGTGTTTTGCCAGCCTGCCCGGCGGCCTTTCCTGCCTTCGCCGTCTCGCCCGCTTTGGCGGCGCGCGCCGTACGTCCAGCCGACGCCATAGCCGTGGGGGCGTCGTTAGTCGCGGCGGTGTGCGTGGCCGTATTCATCTGAGATGCGCGACGCGCTTTGGTGGCGTCGGCGCTCAGGCGGTAGGGCAGAGATGTGAAGGTGGGAGTGTGGTCGGTGGGTTTTCCCGGTCGCTCAATCGAGCGGGGCCGCGACCGTTTCGCTGGCATACGTTCGCCCTCGTCAATCCAGGTTGTTTGTGAACGGCTAACATGGGACAATCAATCTATATCACACACGTGACATACCCGTTCATTATATGCGATCCAGGCCGTTTCTGCCAAGCATGCTGGGGTGTTTGGCTGACGTGTGTAGTCGTCCTGCTAGGCGCTAACCTGATAGAAGAGAAAAACGTACTGATACTAGATTGTCTGAATTGTCTGATAGGTTGGCGTCGCGCCATGTTCTTCTGAAGAGAGGAACAGCTATGTCTATGCCGCAAGGATCACAAGGACTTCAAGCGCCACAAACCACCTCGGCTGGTGTTTCCGGCTTGTGTCCGTTGTGCAAGCAGCGTCCAGCCGATACCACTGTCTATTACGATGAAGTCTTGTCCACCCGCACCACTGCATCGCGCCTGAGTCGCTACAGAACCAGATACGCGAGGAGCGCGCTCTCATCACATGGAAATATGCAGCTCTGCGCGCCGTGCGCCGCGCGTTATGAGGACTCGATAGCCTCGCGCACACTTGGACACCGCCTGCTCAATTGGGGAACTGCGCTCCTGCTTGGCGGGTGTTTGCTGTTCCTGTTCATGTATGCCAGCGTGCGGGGATCGTTGCTCGAACTGGTGACGAGCCTACCTGTGCTGATTGGCATTGTGCTGATTGGTTCTGGCGCTGGGTTGCTCATCGCTGGGAACAGACAGAAACAGCCGGTGGTGCGCTATCTGCGTGAGCGCCTCAAGTAGCCGTAGGCGCTCACCGTCCAGCTTGTGGGGCGCCTTCACGCCCGGCGGCGCCCGCCGTGTTGGCTGACGAAGCCGCCCGGCGTGGCGTACGTGTGGGCGCGCCGGACTTCGTTGGCGTCGCTGTTTGTCCTGTTTGCCCTGCGCGTTCCACCCGGAGCGCAGCCATCACCAGGGGAACCTCGTCGGCGAAGTCGTCCTCTTTGCCCCATCGGATCAATTCGTCGTATTGCTCCGGCCCCAGCCGGTCGGGTGTGATGCGCCAGACGCCGCGAATCAACGCGGCGGCCTCGGGTTCGCCGATCTGCCCGATGATGATGTTGCGGTAGGCCGTGCGCTGTTGGGCGACGGCAATACCTCCGCCGCGCGCTTTACGCAACGCCTGAATACGCTGACGCGCCCGCGCCTGGGCCGAGGTCGCCTCGTCGGCTTCCAAAGCCTCAGATGCGCCGGATGTCGCGCCGGGCGCCTGTTGGGCTGGCGCCTGTTGGGCTGGCGCGCTGGCAATGGGTTCAGGCGCTTCCGCTTGCTGAACCGGCGCCAGAAACTCGTTGAGCGCATCGAGCGCCGAGAGTTCGTCAAGTTCATTGAGCGCATTGGGGTCATCGGCGTCGAAGTCGTTGAATGCCTCCGACGCGGCGCGGCTGGCAGGCGCCAGAGGCGCCAAGTCATCACCAGCATCACGAGTCTCGAAGAGATCGTCAGGCTCATCCGGCTCATCGGGCAGCCCAAACGTGAGGTCTGGTTCGTCCTCCTCCTCAAAGCCATAGGCTGGCGTGGCTGGTTCACGGCGCGCCGAGGCCGGAGCGGATGGCGGCGGAGGAGGCGCCGGTCGGCTCAGTGGGCGCGATGGAGTGGCCTGACGCGCGTCGGGGCGGTTCACGCTCACGGAGGCACGCGCGGGCGTAGCGCCAGCCGGTTCAGCGGCTTTTGGGGTGGGCGCCGTCCCTGTTTCTCCATTGGCGCGCAGGCTCAATCGCTGCAAGGTCGCCAGCGCCTCGCGCAGATTCAGTCCACTCAGGCTGCGCACACCCAGGCGATCCATCGCCTGTTTGGGGTTCAACCCTAGCGCGTTTGCCTCTGCAAGAAACTCCGCGCGCGACATATCCGCCTCTGCTGCTGTGGGTGCGGGCTGTGGAATGGATGGCTGTGGGCGGGCGGGTGGCTGCGCGGTTGCTGGTTGTGGGCGGCTTGGAGGAGCGACCGGCGCCGCAGATGGCTGCGTGGCGGATGTTTGTCGCGTTGGCGCGGGTGGCGTTTGTGGCGTCTGAGGAGGACGCGCTGGCGCTTCCGCTGGACGCTCTACAGGGCGTGCAGCGGGCGAAGGTGTTTGCGATTGCGCTACGGGGCGGTGTTCCCGTGGGGTGGCGGCAGGCGTGAGCGCAACGGCTGCGGTTGCGGGCTGCGCTGGAGACTGCGCTGTTTCGCTGGTAGAGGGCGACGGTTGCTCGTGTTCTATACGTCCGGCGTATTGGGCGTCGGCGATGTGCGCATCGAGGCGGCGTGAGAGGCGGCGCATGCCAGCGTCGGCCTCATCCAGCAGCGCCTCGAGTTCTTCGGCGGGGGCGCCGGGGCGCACGGGTAACGCCATCTCAATCGTGCGCGTCTGGCCGTTCACGCTGAACGTTACCGATTGGCGCAGCCAGAGCAACCGCCTGGCGTTCTCATCCTGCATATTTTCCAACGAAGGGAATGTTTGATCTTCTCGCATCCGCCACCTCGCTCTCATCATATGCCCCATGCGCCGCACGCTCGCTTTATGCTCTCTCTCCTGACGTCGGTATGGGGATTATCGCACATGAGAACGAATGGCCCACGGCGCCTGTCACGCGATCAGCCGATTGGCGGCTTCGTTGGCCTCTTTCCCCGGCCTGCGCAGAAACCAGCGCGCCAGCAGTATCGCGCTCAGCGTATAGCAGACCGAAGCGACGCCAGCAAGCGAGGCAAAGCCGCCCACCGCCAGCACCGCGCCGCCTATCCCCGCGCCAATCGCCCAGGCTGTCTGCCAGCTGACGTTATACACGTTGCTGGCGACGATACGCCGTTCACCAGGGACGATCTCCATCAGGTAGGCTTGCAGCGGGGCGCTCGTCACCGTCATCAGCGCGCCACGAATGAGATAGGCGGCGGCGGCGATCACCCCAATGGGAAACAGGCCAAGCGCCAGCAGGAAGGGCAGCGAGGCCACCTGCGCCAGCAGCGACGCGCGCACCTTGCCGAAGTGATCCGCGATGGGAGCTGAGAGCAGCGAGACCACCGCCTGGAGAATGAGCAGTCCCGCGCTCAGTGCGCCATACGTCGCCACCGAGACCCCCACACGGTTGACAAAATACAGATTGAGGTAGGGGAAGAAGAGGCCCGCGCCAAAGCCGACGAGCAACTGGCTGAGCGAGAAGCGCCCGATCACCCCTGTGAAAAGTGCGTGCGCCTCGGCGATCTTCCGCCGTAGCCACCTCCTGTTGATGGGAATAGGCTTGTCACTTTGCGTGTCACTGCTCTTTTGCTGTTCATGTTCCGCCGCAACGGCGATTGGTTCGACGGTGGGCGCTGCTGGCGTGTCACGCAGGAAGAGCACCGGGATGACCGACGGCACGGCGATGGCGCCCATCACCAGCAACGACTCCTGATAGATGCGCTCTGTGGTGTGTGGCAGCAGCCAGGGACGCGCCATCAGCAACATCGCTGAATGGGCGACAGGGGGCGACGCCAGCCAGACCGGCAGCAGCCCACCGAGCAGCGTGCCCACGACGGCAGCCAGAAAGCCAAGCCCGTTGTTCAGGCCAAAGAGGGCGGCGCGTTCATGGGGTTCGCTCTGCGCCGCTAGAAACGGCGAGTTCAGCACCAGGATGATGGCGGCTGATGCGCCGATGCCTAACGTGGTGATCAGTGTGACCACTGGCGTTGGATGGAGCAGTTGGGTCGCGATGGCTACCCCGCCAATCAGGTCTGACCATAAGAGCATGGTGCGCCAGCCATAGCGCCGCACCAGCGCGCTCGCCGGGAGGATGCTTGCGCCGCCACCAACTGCGCCGACGAAGAGCGTCAGTCCAATAAAGACATCGCCAAAGCCAAGCGACCCCAGAAAGAGCGTATAGAGGACGGCAAGCGCGCCTGCCGTGAGCGCCTGGATGGTGTTGGAGATGAGGTACAGGATGGCGTTGCGGTTCAATGATCGGAATCGCTGCGAATAGACAACGGTGTTCCGCGTGGCCTGCGCGATCCATTGCCGGAGGCGTCGTGCAGGGTGATCTCCCCCTTTGTGTGGATCAGGAAGGTGTTCTCCGGGCGGGGGCGTTGATGGCATGATTGTGATCATCTCTCAGGTTTTCTGTGCTAGTGATTTCCTTCGTGTTGCTTGGGTTCTTCGACGTTCTCCGACATCAGCCGATGGCCGGTACGCCACGGCTGCTGCCTGCGCGGGCGCCGCTGGCGGTTCCGGCGCGGCCCACCTGTCGCCACGGACGCGCCACAGTCACAATCGCTTGCGCGTCACTCCCACTCCTTCCACTCGTTTCCCTCGCTACGCTGGCGTTTCCTACGGGCAGGCCGCGCCATGTTGGCTCTTGCCGGAGCGGTTGTGGCGGATGGTCGCTAGCGGCCACTGGCCGCGCAATATAGGTCTCTGTCGCCTCTTCCTGGATGGGCAATTGATCCGGCGGAAAAGGGAGTGTTTCGGCGGGACGTAGCAATGTGGCTGGTTCCTCTGCGGGCAGCGCAAGCGGTTTTCGTCCGTTGAGCAGGCTTGCGGCGGCTTTTGGCCCAAAGAAGAAGACACGCAGCGCCGCCTCGATGCCCTGGCGTCGCCCATGAAACTCCGCGATGCCCTCGACCACGCGATCACTGCTCCGCTCAACCACCGCCATCGCCCGCCGCGCCTGATCACTGGAGCGTTCGAGCAGCGGTGTCACGTTGCTATGCGTCCAGTGCATCGCGTAGGCGATGCCAAAGGCTAGCGCGCAGACCAACAACAGCGCGAAGCACAGTTCGAGCATCAGCAGCACGCCTGAAATCTGCCCAAGTGTGTGCAGCCACTCCGGTTCGTTTCCCTGTCCGCTGGGATAGTTCGCCAGCGCATGGCCGATATGAAATGCGCTCAACATGGAGGTCAGCCGGGCGCTGACGCTGGCGCCTGCGACTGTGGTTTCAACGGCGTCCATTGGCTGCGCTCCTTGCCTGGGCCTCTTGCTCCTGCCGCTCTTGCTCGGCCTCTTCGCGCTCGATCTCCAGGCGGCGACGCTGGCGCTGTGCCGCGCGTGTCTGCGCTTGCCCACGGCCAAACATCACCGAGGCGATCTCGCCAAAGCTCAATACGGCGCTGGCGGTACGCGCCGCCGGTTGCACGCCAAACGCCGTAGCGGCGCGGGCCGTCTCGCGCACACTGTCGGTCGTCTCGCGGAGCGACTGCAACACAGGGATCAACTCGCTGCGAATCTTGAGCGCGGTGCGCAGCAGCGAGAACACAGCGTAGGTCAGCAAGCCCAACAGCGCCAGACTGAGTAGCGCCGTCAGCGTCAGCGTGATGTCAACGACGATGCCCCACCAGCCAAAGATGGTCGCGACGACGACAAACGCGATGACTCCAATGGCAACGATAGCGCCGATGATATATGCAATGCGCGGAATCTGCATAGGAAACGCTCCTTCCAAGGCGATCACCTGTATTATAGAGCGTCTAACATGCCAGCATGGTTGCGGATACACATCAAAATGGCGCAGGAGACTCGCATCACCTTGCATATCGTTCGCCTAAGACATATACTGTCGGCGGTGTTCTCGTGTTGTCGAACGCCATATTTCGCTTTCTTTTTCGCTTCGGCTCTCGGCTATACATGGCCCTGGAAAGGAGCAGGCGCAGTGGTAGTGAAACCGCTGATGCGGCTGCTCTCAATGGTGAATGGGTTCTTCTCAGGGATGCCCTGGGCGCGGCCTCCCTGTTAGAATGCTGTCCGCGCTCATGGGCAGAATCGGCGTGTCGTCCGCCAGCGGTTGCGTTGGTGGCGAGTTTGTGCGCCCAGATGCGCCCAGGCGTTCGCGAGCAGAACGTATCTAACGTTTGAGCTTTCTCCTCGTATATCCTCCCCTCAGCATTCCCCACAGGATGCGCGCGATGAGAGTGAGAGTCAGTGGCGACACTGGCTCGATGTGTCGCGCGCGGTGGCTCTTCGCATAGCCGCTCTGTACGCCAGGCTTCCCCTGCCTGAGCGGCTCGACGGCGCTTGAGGCCGCTCCCACTCTCTTCCCCTTTCTCGATATTGTTCACGCTTTCCACACCTGTGTGGCGCTTGTCGCATGCGTGGCGTTCACGCGCGCGCTCCACCTCCTGCGGCGGTTGATGGCTTTTTTCCTTCAACAGTTGACAGGAGCCTGGATATGACAAAACGCGCAGCCAACGTTCACAACGCCCACGTGCGGCGGAAGCGATCCGCGTCTTCCGAACGAGTGAGCGCGTGGAGAGAGCATCGTGAGGATAGAGTGAGTGGCATGGTTCTCCCGCGTGTGGCGGAGACGCTCCCACATGGCGGGCCATTGATTGGGTATGAAAGAGCCTGGCTCGACCTAGGCACAGGCGACGGGCGTTTTGTGCGCTGGCTGGCGGCGCAGCATCCTACCGATCTGGTGATCGGCCTGGACGCCTGTTTCGCCAACCTGCGCGAGGCAAGCCGACGCGCGCCAGCGAATCTGTGCTTTCTGGTCGCTGACGCGCTGGAGCCGCCGCCGGAGATCGAGGCGGCGCTGCTGTCGCTGGCGCCACAGATAGAGCGCGTCACGGTCAACTTTCCCTGGGGCAGCCTGCTTCGGGGCCTGCTGCCGGAGGACGGGCGTCTCTTGTCGCGGCTGACGGCGCTAACCACGCCAGGAACGCGGCTTGAACTGCGTCTGAACGGCGGCGCGCTGACGGAGATCGGTTGGCGCCTCGAAGACGCCGGGAGGGCGATTTGTCGGGGATTACGCGAGGCCGGTTTTGCCATGCGGGCGCCGGTTGCGCTCGGCGCGGCGGAGTTGCGCGCCTGCCAGACGACCTGGGCGAAGCGGCTGGCCTTCGGGCGCGATCCGCGTGCGCTGTATCTGCGTGGGGAACGGGCGTAAGCGAGCGGGCGGTTGAACCCGCGCCTACGGGCTGGCGCCACAAAGTCCGCCTACGCGGACTCGCATGGGACAAGAGGAGTGGCAGAACGAGTAGCGTCGCGCTCCTGGTCGGCGAGTATTGCTCGGCGAGGCGTCCCAGGAGGGATCGCTGGCGTCGCTGGCCGCCAGCGATCCCTCCTCCATTGGGAAGATTGCCCATTGCTTTTATAGAACAAATAGCCTATACTTGGGGGAAGGCGTCGAGAGATATGCGCCCCGAACCTGCATGAGAAAGAGAGAAGTAGCGTGACCACTTCGGCGCCATCCCCTGGGTATCGCACAGGCAAAATCTGCTACGTCGAGATGCCCGCTGTTGACGTTGCGGCGTCAGCGCGGTTCTATGAGCAAGTCTTCGGCTGGCAGACCAGACAGCGCGACGACGGCTCAACCGCCTTCGATGACACCGTGGGCCAGGTAAGCGGCATGTGGGTAACGGGACGCCAGCCAGCCACGGATGCTAGTACAGGGCTGATGGTCTCCATCATGGTCGCCGACGCCGCGACAACGATCCAGGCCATTCTCGACGCAGGTGGCGAGATCGTGCAGCCGGTCAATCCCGATGAACGCGAGGTGTATGCGCGCTTTCGCGATCCCGCTGGGAATGTTCTCGGTATCTACCAGCAAGAGGGGCTGGCGGAAAGCGAGGGAGTAGCCCCCACCCCCTGACCCCCTCCCTCTTTCAGGGAGAGGGGAAACGGATCATAGACAAATATTGACAACAGACGCCGCCACGGTGTATACTGATGCGCGTGGGTGATCCTCTCCCCTGGCAGGGAGATCGCCCTGTTGTTCGCCCTCGTGGTGGAATGGTATACACGGCAGGTTGAGGGCCTGTGCCCGTAAGGGCGTGCTGGTTCGAGTCCAGTCGAGGGCACCACATATGAGACATTGAGATACGACGCGCGCTGAACTCTCCAATAGTTCGGCGCGCTGTGTTTCTCTATCATAACTCAATATGGGCGGTTAGCTCAGTGGAAGAGCAATTGCTTTACACGCAAAAGGCCGGGGGTTCGAATCCCTCACCGCCCACCAATCCTTGACGTCCAACAAGGAGTACGCCACACATGGCCGCCAGCGAAGCCGCACACGCCGCCCTCCGCGCCTATCTTCGTGGCGTCGAGCGTTTGCGCCAGCAGGGCAACGCCACCGAACATACCTATCGCCCCGACCTGCGCGATCTGCTTCAAGCCATCCTTCCAGGCGTCAGCGCCACCAACGAGCCAAAGCGTGTCGCCTGTGGCGCCCCCGACTTTGTGATCGCCCGACAGACGCCGCACGGCCCGCTCACCATCGGCTATCTCGAAGCGAAAGATATTAGCGTCTCGCTTGACGAGACGGAGAAATCTGAGCAACTCCATCGCTATCTGCGCTCACTGCCTAATCTTGTCCTCACCGATTATCTGGAGTTTCGTTGGTACGTCAATGGCGAACGGCGCATGACCGCCCGCCTGGCCACGCCGCAATCGAAAGGCGCGCTACGACTCGATCCCGACGGCATGGCGCGCGTTGCGGAGCTGCTGGCGCTGTTCATCGGCGCCCGGATGGAGCCGATCCGCGACCCGCGCGACCTCGCCGAGCGGCTGGCGCGGCTGGCGCATATGATCCGCGACATCGCCATAGCGTCGTTCGCCCAGGGCAAGCCATCCGCGCTGCTCAAGGGGCTGCTGACCGACTTCCAGCGTGTCTTGTTGCCCGACCTCACGCCGGAAAGTTTCGCCGATATGTTCGCGCAGACGCTCGCCTATGGCCTCTTCGCCGCGCGCCAGCGCCACCAGGGATCGCAGCCGTTTCGCAGGCAAGACGCCGCCCGCGAGATTCCGCGTACCAATCCCTTCCTGCGCAGGCTCTTCGCGACCATCACCGGCCCTGATCTGGATGATGAGCCGTTCGTCGGCTTCGTGGACGACCTCGCGCAGTTGCTCGATCAGACCGATATGGCGGCCGTGCTGGCCGACTTTGGCAAACGCACGAAGCGCGAAGACCCCATCGTTCACTTCTACGAAACCTTCCTGACGGCGTATGACCCCAGACTGCGCGAACTGCGCGGTGTCTACTACACGCCTGAGCCGGTCGTCTCGTACATCACGCGCTCGGTGGATGGCCTGTTGCGTTCGCGCTTTGGCTGCGCCGAGGGGCTGGCCGACACCACTACGATTGAATATGCCTACGAAGACAAAGATGGCAAACATACGGCGCAATCGCCGCGCGTGCTGCTGCTCGATCCGGCGTGCGGCACGGGGACGTTTCTCTACGCCGTGGTGGACCATATCCGTGAGCAGTTTCGCCAGCGCGGCGCGGCGGGGATGTGGCCGGGCTACGTCTCGCAACACCTGTTGCCACGCCTGTTTGGCTTCGAGCTGCTGATGGCGCCCTACGCGATGGCCCACCTGAAGCTGGGGCTACAGCTTGCCGCTGCCGACCTGCCCGCCGCCGACCGCGACCGCTGGGCCTATCAGTTCGAGAGCGACGAGCGGCTGGGCGTCTTCCTGACAAATACGCTGGAGGAGGCGATCAAACGCACGGAGACGCTGACGCAGGGTTTTTATATCTCGGATGAGGCGAACGAGGCGGCGGCGCTGAAAAAGACGTTTCCGGTGATGGTGGTGCTGGGCAATCCGCCGTATTCGGGCCACTCGGCCAACAAGGGCAAATGGATCACCGATCTGCTGCATGGGCGGATTGCCAACAGCCCCGGCGACTACTTCTCGGTGGATGGCCGCCCGCTGGGCGAGCGCAACCCCAAGTGGCTAAACGATGACTATGTGAAGTTTATCCGCTTCGCGCAGTGGCGTATCGAGCAGACGGGCTACGGCGCGCTGGCGTTTATCACGAACCATAGCTATCTCGATAATCCCACCTTCCGGGGCATGCGCCAATCGCTGCTCCAGACCTTCGACGCGATCTATCTGCTCGATCTGCATGGGAACAGCAAGAAGAAGGAGCGCGCGCCCGATGGCGGCAAGGATGAGAACGTCTTCGACATCCAGCAGGGGGTGGCCATTGGGATTTTCGTGCGGTTGCCCCCACCCCGGCCCTCCCCCGCTGCGGCGGGAGAGGGAGAAAAAGCGCGGAAGCCGTATGCGACGGTGCATCATGCGGATGTGTGGGGGGCGCGTGATGCGAAATATGCCTGGCTGGCGGCGCACGACCTGGCCGACACACGCTGGCAAACGCTGACGCCGCAGGCGCCGTTTTATCTCTTCGCTCCGCAAGACGCCACCTACGCCGAGGAGTATCAGCGCGGCTGGCGTGTGACCGATATTATGCCGACGCATAGTTTAGGCATTGTGACCGCGCGCGACGATCTGACGATTGGCTTTACGCGCGATGAGGTCTGGAACCGCGTCACAGATTTTGCCAGCCTTGCGCCCGAAGATGCGCGCGAACAGTATAATCTAGGGCCGGATGCGCAAGACTGGAAAGTATCACTTGCCCAGCAGGATGTGCGTGCCTCTGGCCCAGCGCAAGAGAAGCTGGCGCCCATCCTCTATCGCCCGTTCGATGTGCGGCAGACCTACTACACAGGGAATTCGCGTGGCTTCCAGTGTCGCCCTCGCTCGGAGGTCATGCGCCACATGCTGGCTGGGAAGAATCTTGGCCTGCTCACAACTCGCCAAGTGAACGAAGATTTTCATCATGCGTTTTGTACAAGGCTCATCGCCGATAATTGCGCTGTTTCTTTGGAAAGTAAAGAACGAACGAACCTGCTTCCGCTCTACCTCTACCCCACTGGCGAGAAGTCATTGTGGGATGGTGAGCATGGGGGCGGGGCGACAGGCAGGCGGCCCAATCTCGCGCCCGCCTTCATCGCAAGGCTTGAAGAGACGCTAGGGCTGGCGTTCATCCCCGATGGCACGATCAACCCCTCTCCCGCTGGGGGAGGGCCGGGGTGGGGGCCGGAGGATGTCTTCCATTATATCTACGCAGTCTGCCATGCGCCCGAATACCGCAGCCGCTACGCCGATTATCTCAAACTCGATTTCCCGCGCATCCCCCTCACCAGCGACCGCGATCTCTTCCGCGCGTTGTGCAAACTCGGCGCACGCCTCGTCGCCCTGCATCTGATGGAAGACTCCGCTTCCCCTCTCCCTCTGGGGGAGGGCCAGGGAAGGGGCATGATCAACTATCCTGAGCGCGGCAGCAATATCGTGGAGCGCGTGGCCTATACGCCGCCAGGGGCAAACGGCTGGGAGCAGGGGCGTGTCTGGATCAACACGACGCAGTATTTCGAGGGCGTGGCGCCGGAGGTGTGGGAGTTCACCATCGGCGGCTACCAGGTCTGCCAGAAGTGGCTGAAAGATCGCAAGGGGCGCAAGCTGACCTACGACGACCTGAATCACTACGCGTGGGTGGTGGCGGCGCTTGCCGAGACGATGCGCCTGATGGAGGCGATAGACGAGACGATCATGGAGCATGGGGGCTGGCCGCTAACCTGACCCCCTGGTTCCTCATTAGCCCTTTCCCATCTATGGAAAGGAGAGAGTGGCGCATGAAGGCCCGTCGTGGATGGCGGGCGGTTGAAACCGCGCCTACGGGCTGCGCTACAAAGTCCGCCTGCGCGGACTCGGTTACGCCGGACGGGTGGGCGTATGGCATGCGCTGGCGTTTGGGGGCCAATGGATGTCGTATCATACCGCCGCCATCCCTGGCGCGGTATGCGAGCTTTCCTTTCTGCTTCGTCCGCTTCACCACAGCTCTCCTGGGATCTCGGTTGTCGGCAGTATCTCCAGCCCGCGAAGGCGGGCTTTGTGGCGTAGCCCGTAGGCGCGGTTTCAACCGCCCTTCCCCCCGCCGCCCACCATCCTCCTCATCTCATGTGATTCTCATGATCAACGCTGCCCGCTTGTAGCATCCTGGCGCGCGATCTGTTATACTTGACGATGTGGGGCGGTGATGGCGGTGTGGATCGTCAAAGCGCCCCATCGTCGCGCGTGGGCGACGCTGCTCATGTGTGATGGCCAGCTCGGCGTCCTCAATGGGGAGGAATGGATGAAGCTACGTGGGTTACGCCAGGCGCGGCGACGCAGCGGCCTGAGCATCGGTCAACTGGCCGACGCGACGGGGTTGCGTCGTGACGTGATTGGTCGCCTGGAACATTGTCAGGAGGAACCGCAGCCCTATGCGCTGCGTCGGCTCGCCGCCATTCTGGGGGTGAGCACGGACGAACTGCTAGGGAGTGCGCCTGTGGTGGCGCTGACGGGTAGCGCCACACAGGGGATCAAGCAGGCGCCGGTGGAGGCGCTCGTCTGAGCGCGGACACTCTGCCCTGCCGTCAGTTCTTTAGTGACCTGACAGCACAATGACCCAACTACCAACCACAGGGTAAGTGACGAGGCGCCGCTGTTTGGCGTCTCTTTTTGTTGTCCTTTCATTTTCTACGCTTCACCTTGCGTTTGCGCCGAACATCGTGTATACTGGCTGGTGTTGGTTCCGCGACGAGTGGCGAGCGAGTGGCGGGCGGTTGAAACCGCGCCTAAGGGCCTTCGCTCCGCTCCGGCCACGAAGCCCGCCTTCGCGGGCTGGGGCGATCTTATATTCGTTGCTGACGTTTGTTGTTTTGACTACCCCCAGTAAGGAGGGAGAGCTATGAACATCATCGCATGCGCTCGCGCGCTTGGCGGTCTCCGTCGGCTCGCCCTCCGTCCTCTTGCGCCTGTTACACCTGTTGCGCGCCCGTAACTCGCTTTCAGCGATTCGGCGCCATACTTCCATATACATCTCCACGCCCTGAGGATGGTTCACGCGATCCCCATTGAGTTTCCGCCGCACATCGGCTGGCAGCCGACAAGAGCCTCTTCATGCCTTGTCGCCAGCAGTGCGTTTGCTTCCGCCGAACCGTTGCGCTCTCTGCGTTTTGTGCGTCACGCGAGCGTCTTTCCAAAAGTGTTCTCTGGCAGCGTATCCATCTTTTCAGGAGTACATCGAGACGTGAGCAGACCAAAAACAATGCAGACGAACGCGGCGAACACGCCAGCCGTAGCGGACGGTACGCTGCTGGATGGGCTGATCGTCGAGAGGAGCCGGGGCCACTATCGGGTCGAAACATCCGCCGGATTGTTGATCTGCACGATTCGCGGACGGCTGCGCAAAGAGTTAACCTATGCCGAAAGCACACAGGCGCGCCGTAACGTGCGAGGGGTGAAGGTGAACGAGCGCGATCCCGTCGCCGTTGGAGACAGCGTTCGCGTAGCGGCGCTAGGGGCAGGAACCGGTGTGATCGAGGCGATTGTCGCGCGTGCGGGCGCAGCCTTCACCCGCGCCGATCCCGAGACGGGCCAGCGCACGTTCACCACCATCGCCGGACTTGATCAGATGATTCTGGTTTTTGCCGCGCGCGAACCAGCGCCCCACCTGCGCCTGCTGGATCGCTTTCTGGTGACGGCGGAGGCGCAAAACGTTGAGGCGGTTATCTGCCTGAACAAGGCGGATCAAGGCGTCGAGCCGTGGCTCGACGCACGGCTGGCGGTCTACAGGGCGCTGGGGTATCCCGTCATCAAGACGAGCGCAGCCACTGGCGCGGGGGTCGCCGAGCTACGGGCGCGGCTGGTTGGGCGCACATCCGCCTTGCTGGGGCCATCGGGAGTGGGCAAGTCGAGCCTGTTGAATGCGCTGGAGCCAGGGCTGGGGCTGCGCGTCAGCGCGGTGAGCGAAGCCACCAGCAAAGGCCGCCACACGACGACGGGCGCTCGCCTGGTTCCCCTGGCCGAGGGAGGCTATCTCGCCGATACGGCGGGCATCCGCGCGCTGGGGCTTGGCGAATTTGGCACAGCCAGCGGTTCGGGAGCGGGCAAAGGGGCGTCTCGGGTGCGGCTTGACCGCCTCTTCCGCGAGTTTCGCCCCTATCTTGGCGCCTGTCGCTACGGGAACTGTCGGCATCTCAACGAGCAGGGATGCGCAGTGTTGGCGGCGCTGGCGGCAGGATCGCTCGACGCCGAACGCTACGACAGTTATCGTCGCCTCACTCAAGGCGACGAATAAGTGCAGGCTTTGCCTATCTCGTTTGCCTGATCCGAGTCCGCGCAGGCGGACTTCGTGGCGGCAGCCCGTAGGCGCGGGTTCAACCGCCCGCCCGCTTACCGCATCCGATGAGGCGAGCGAGAAAAAGAATAGTTTCGTACACAACACAACATCTCACGACACAAGCACACACAAGGAGAAAAGGGATGACACGCACTGATACAGGCGCATGCTACACGCTCGATGCGCTTCTCTCAGACAACGACACGATGTCTGCGTCTGCCGCGCTCATCCCTGAATGGTGGGAAGAGCAACATACGCAGACGCCGTTCCAGATGGAGCGCCGGGTGACTATGCGGCGTCCACTGGCGACACGTCCCTACGCAGGCGAGCGCGACCTGGCGGCGATCATCGAGTTGTTGCTGGCGCACAAGGCGGCGACCGCTCAACCGGCGCGTCCCTCGGTGGCCGATCTGCGGGCGATGTTGAGTGGCGCCCGACCGGCTGAATCGCTGGCGACACGCCTGTGGATTACGTTGGATGGGGCGCTGGTCGCCTTCGCGCTGCTTCGCGACCGCACGGCGAGCACACATCTCAGCGTCATCATCCATCCCCAGGAGCGCGCCAGTGAGCGTTGGCTCGCGATTCTGGACGAGATGATTGCCTGGGCGTTGACTCATGCGCGTGAGCTGGCCTGGAAGCGGAATCATGCCATCACTCTGATGATGGAAAGCCTCTGCGACGACGCCGAGTTCGCCGCGCAACTGAGCGCGCACGGGTTCGCTGCCCAGGAGGATGCGTCGGTGTGGCTGGCGCGCACGCTGGCTGATGGTGACGCCATAGGCGAGGTGAGCTTGCCGACAGGCTACCATCTGCGTATCGCCGGACGGAGCGAGGCTGATCAGGCGGCCTACGTCACGCTCTTCAACGAGGCGTTCGCTCCCAACCCTGGCCGTCGGTTGACGCTGGATCAGTGGCGCGTGTTCCAGGCGCACGCGGGCTACGTGCCGGAGCTTGATCTGGTGATCGAGGCGCCCGATGGCTCACTGGCTGGACTGGTACGCTTGGTCAGCCATGCGGAAGAGCGCGAACGCCTGGGCAGGCGCGAGGGAGAGATTGCGCAGCTTGGCGTCGCGCCTGCGCATCGCGGGCACGGGCTGGGACGCGCGCTGCTGCGGGTGGGGCTACATGCCCTGCGCGAGAGCGGTGTGGCGCTGGCGTTGCTCCGCGCCTGGGACGATGACCGCGCAGCGCAGCGGCTCTACACCGCCGAGGGTTTCACCCCCCTCTCCCGCATAACGATGTATACACAGACCGTCGAGGGCGTCTGATCATGGCGCCCTCACCCACTCTATACCCCTCTCTCAATAAGTGAGAGAGGGGTATTTGTTGCCTCCATTATCCGCCGCGTGTGGCGATAGCCGCAGCCACCAGCGCCGCCATGCCAAGCAACAGTGGAATGCCAAACCACCAGGTGAGCGGCGGGCGTTCACCGCTGGCGCGCCGTTGCGTGTTGACGCCCTCCCAGATACCCAAGCCCGCCGCGATCACGAGCACGCCAATCAGCAAGGCCAGGCCCTGCGCAATGCCCGCCGCCAGATCGGCGCGTTTGAGCAGACCGGTGAGCGATATCGCCAGATTGCCAATGGGGCCAACCGCCAGCGGCATCAGAAAGGCCAGCGTCAGCAGCGTCGCACACGCCACCAATTGCAACGCCTCGCCCACACGGAAGAACGCCAGGTCACGCCCGCTGATCTCGCTCAACTCGCTTCCAAGTGTTTCGGGATCGGCGTCGCCCTCATGCAAGGGGGTGATATGCGCCAGTACAGGCAGCGCGCAGGCAAAGGCGACGGCGGCCAACGCCACTGCAATAGCAGTCGAGAGCGCCAACTGGCGCGCAGGCAGGAACGCGATCCCCAGGGTTTTGAGCGCCTCCGCAGCCGCCGTCAATGCAAAGACCATCGGCAAGATTGCCCCTGCCAGCAGCCGCGCGCTGCGATCCGCCGCGATGCGCGTGAACGGCGAGGGAATCGCCCATCCCAGGAAGACGCGCGCCAGTGGCAGACCAAGCAGCAATGCGCCCTCAGCCGCCAGGTCGCCAGTCAGGCCAAGTGAGGCGGCAAGGGGATTACCAGGAACAGGCAGCAAGAACAGCGCCAGCAATGGGCAGACCAGCGCCAGGGTGGTTGCCAGCGAGACGGCGATGGGGTGCACACCCAGGGAGATCACGCTCTCGCGGTCGAACATGGCGCGCCAGCCGCGTAGCTCACCCAACGGCGCAGGAGTCTGCACGCCTCGCAAGGCGCTTCGTGTCGCGCCGCGCACCCAACCGAGCGCCCACGCGGCGATGAACGCCACAAGGGCGCCTGGATAGATCAGCACAGCCACGATAAATCCCGGTATGACGTTCATACCTGGCCTCCCTTTTCATTGTCGTGTTCGTCGCCAGTCTCGTCAGCTACGTCACCCTCGTCGTCGGCTGGCGTTTCGTCGTCTTCATCGGATGGCTCGCCGCTCTCCTCCTCGCCGTCCTCTTCATCTGCGGCTACGCCCTCCTCGCTGTCTTCCGCTTCGCCGGTATCTTCATCTGTATCTTCGTCGGCTGCGTTCGCGGTGGCTTCGTCAGCGACGCTTGCCTCGCCAAGCAACAATCGCTTGGCTTCAATGATGGCGGCGAGAATGGCTTCGGGCGTGGGTGGGCAGCCAGGGAGTTCGATATTGACATCGAGGGTTTCGGCCACACTCTGCGCCAGCAGCGGACTTCCCTGGAAGACGCAGCCGTTGATAGCGCAGTCGCCAATGGCTACAAGCGCATGTGGCTCAGGCGCTGCCAACAACACGCGCAACGCTGGAATGCGCGCCGCACGGGTAAGCGCGCCACTGATGAGAATGATGTCGGCGTGGCGTGGGCTGCGCGTCATGCTGATCCCTTCGGCGCGCAATCGTCCGGCGTAGTGGGGCGCCAGCAGACCAAACACGCTTTGCGTGCAGGCGCCACAGCCGCTCGTATCAATGTGCGTGAACCAGACGATGCTGCGACTATGGCTTTCTGTGCGCGCTGCTCGGCCCTGTTGTGATGGCTGGCTTGGTTGGCTTGGTTGGCTCATGCGCGTTTTCCTCCACGCTGCGAACTGGCTTTCTTCGACTTCTGCCCTTGCCCCTGGCCTTGCCGCTGACTCTGTCCTTGCCTGGGCCGTTGTTGGCTCCCCTGAGGAGGATGTTGGCCCTGTGGCTGCCCTTGCTTTCGCGGCGAACCTTGGGGAACATGCGCGCCTGGCTGGCGTTGCGCCGCCCCTGCTTTCCCGCTGGTCTGGGGAGCGGATGCGGGCTGCTTTCCGGCGCTGCTTCCTGCTTTCGCAGGGAGAGCTGGCTGTGTGACAGACGGTTGCGCCGTCGGTTTCGGCGCCCTGGCGGTTGGGGTGACTGCCTTGCCGAGCGTGGGTGTCTTTGTTGCAGCGGGTTGTGGCTTCGTTACTGCTACGCCGCTTCCCCTGAGCGGCGCTGTCGGCTTCGTCGCCGCTGGCGATGTGGCGCCGGTGGATTGCTGCGCTTTGCCGGGGGTGGATGCTGATGGTTGAGCCGCCGGAGTCTTTGCCGCCTTCCCGGATGAAGAAGCGGATGTCGCTGGTGTCTTCGGCGAAGCTATCGTGGCGCCCGATGTGGAAACGGGTACCAGGGCTTTGGCCTTCCCTGCCTTGCTTTGGGTAGCTGATGTCTCAACCGCCTCGCCCTCAGGCTGCGCAGATTCATCCAGTTCACCTTCCTCCTCCTCGTCAGGGTTGTCTATGTCAATCCATCCCGCGCCAGGGGTGGCGAAGCCTGAGGTGAAGACGGGCAGCAACTCGCTCCAGGCTTCATGCGGCTCCGCAATGCCAATCTGGTGATCTATCGCGTCAAGGTCTTCGAGATCATCGAGATGGGCGGGGTCTTTGGCTTCCAGCAAGGCTATTTTCGCGGGATTGGTCTCAAGTTCCGCCAGTTCGGCGAAGGCGGCCAACAGCTTGTTCTGCGCCTGGCCCGCCAGATAGACCGGACGCACCGCGCGCATGCTTCTGGCGCGTAACAGCACAATCACGGCGAACACAATGACAGCCGCCCAGATGGCGACGCCTGGCAGCCATTGGCCGCCGGTGATGAAGCTGTAGCCGGTGGTGGTGGTCTGCGTCAGGCCAATTAGCGCGTCCGGCTGCGAAAGTTCACTGGCGCCCGCCACACCGCCCAGCGAGAGCAGCCACTCCGGCGCGATCCCCAGCACGATGACCAGCAGCGCCAGAATGACGCCCGGCAGGTCGTCGCCATGCAACTCCGGCAGGCCAGGAAGCTCACGGCGAGCAGGCTTGCCGGAGCGAGCAGGCGCCTCATCGAGCGTCTCTTCGTCCTCTTCTTCGTCCTCGTTCTCTGCTTCATTGTCGCCTTGAGCCGCTTGCAATTCCTTGGGTGATTGCGTGAAAGCGAGCGCCGTCGCGCGGATCAGCGCAATTGCCAGCAGAGCGTCGCCAGCCCAGGCCAGGCCAATCAGCGGGATGGCGAGTTTAGTGGAAGGCAGCGAGGCGGCAGTGATCGTTTCCTGTGCGGCAAAGCCCACCAGCAGCGGCGTTCCCAGCAGTGAGGCCACGCCGATTCCCCAGGCGAACAGCGTTGGCGCATGCAGACGCTCCCCCAGGATGCGCGGCCCGGCGCTTTCCGGCTCAACCTCCGCTGTGAGCGCGCCGCCAGCCACCAGCGCCGCTAGAATGGCGCCCAGCCCTGCAATGCTGCTTGCCAGCAGCAACATCAGTCCCAATAAGCTGATTGGCTGGCCTACGCCCAACGCGATCAACCCCCAGCCACTCTGCGCCAGCGTCAGGAAGGCGACAAGCGCCCGCCCGTCACGTCGGCCAAGCGCCAGCAGGCCGGCAAGAAAGATACTCACCGCGCCGAGCAACGTCATGGCGATGCCAGCCGTGATCGGCGGCACACCAACCGAGAAACGCGGCCAGCTATCGCTGGTGTCACGCAGGGCGCTATAGGTGCGCGCGCCTACCAACAACATTGCCGGGACGACCGCCACACTGACCGCCGCGACTCCGGCGGGCATGGCGAACGAAGCGCGCCGCCGCAGCCACGCAAGGAAGGGATACGCGCCGCCCGCGCAGGCCAGCGCCACACCTAACGCGATCACCTGGCCTAGGCCGAAGCCCCCGGAACCGGTCAGATCGAGCAAGCGCCACTGCTTCGCGGGGATTGTGACCCACAAGATGAGCACGCCCCAGGCGACCGGGCCAAGCGCCATCGCGCCCAGACCTATCCAGTCAATCGCGCGCAGTTCGCTGGAAAGCTCACCCAGGCCCCAGGCGCAGAGAATTAGCACCAGCCAGGCCAGAATGAGCCAGCCAATGTTATCGGCGAAGCAGAGCGTCAGCGCGGCGGATTCCAGCGCCAGAGTCAGCGCCAGCCCAAGCCATGCCCAACGCCTCAGCGGCTGCGCATACCAGCGAACGTGAACGGGCGCCTCTGGCTCACCGTTCGCCTGCGTTTCTGTCTCGTCTTCGGGGGCGGCGCGCCAGCTCACCCAGAGCAGTAGCGGCGCCACCAGGAAGGCGATCCCAAACGCGCAGTACATCCCAAAGGTGTCAACGCGATAGACCGGTGCGAAGGGAGCCGTGGGGGCGAGATGAGGATTCGTCAGAAACGTGAGCTGAAGCGGCAGCTCGGGGATGACATCAGGCGCGAGCGCAACCAGCCCTGCCATCGGAATCAGCGCCCCCAGGATCGCCACGATCAAAGGCGCTATCCTTGGCAGCCGCCGCGCCGCCGGAACCAGCCCCACAGCGCCTAGCAGAATGCCTGCCCCCAGTGGCGTCAGGGTGAACAGGCCAAATAAGACAACTACAGGCACACCGATCTCCTCCACTTTCCACCACAGCCTGCCAGCCTATGAGTCAGATTGCGTTGAAGCGAGAAACACACAGATACAAGGGATACATCAGGGTTTGACGGGTTCGCCGGGTCAGAGGTCAACACATTCCAGGCACAGGTCAAGGCTAGCCAGGATCACCGCCGCCTCAGCCAACGGGCGCTCCGTCAGCAGGGCAGGCGTCGCGGCAAGAGTCGCGGCGGCGGGAGTTGTCAACCGAAGATCGGTGATGACGCCCCTGGCGTCCAGCGCGAGGGCGACCGTCGCCGGGCCATGTGGCCCCTCAACCGTGACCTCAGAGGAGCCTGGGCGCAGCCGCACTGCGGCGTTTTCCCAGGTTGGCTCCTCGCCAAGTTCCTCAAAACACGCCTGCACAAGACGTACACTCAGCGCGATGTCGTCCGCTGCGCAGCGCATACGAGCGGCGACATCGCCGCGTTGGCCGTTCCCATTGCTTGCCCTGTTTGCCCTGCTTACTTTGTTGGGGCTGGTTGTGTCGTTGGTTCTGGCCGTCTGACCTATAGACGATTCGAGGCCCTCAATAGCGACATCCTGATACCCATCGTATGGGGCGTCTTTGCGCAGATCGTGTAGGGTCGCGACGCCCGCGCCGCAGGCGGCCAATCCCTGCACGCCAAGCTCGTTGGCGAGGCTTCGGCCAAGCTGCCCCAAACGCGCGCCAATCCGCCCAAGCGGGCCATCTGATCCGGTGACTACACGCCAGGTCTCAATGGTGGGCGCGAAGCGATCCAGCGCCTCGCGCAGGGGGGCCAGCGTCAGATCGGTTCGCGCGCCGCCGGGTTGGGCCACGCCCCAGAACATACGCGCGCCGGTCGTCGCCTCGAGCGCGCCAAACAGCAATTCTCGCTGTTCCATCGCCTCGTGAAAGGGCGTCTGCTCCTCGGCGGCGCGCGCGGTCTGCCCAAGCGTCCAGAGGCGCGCCAGGATGCGCTCGATCTCGACAAACAACGTGCGGGCAATGCGCGCCTGGGTGGGCGCCTCGGTTTGTGTCACAGCTTCCAGCGCCAGGCAGCCCGCCAACCGGTGGGCTTCGCCTGCCAGCGAGCACGAACGTTCGAGAATCGCCAGCGCATCGGCTGGCGTCCGATCAATACAGAGCGCAGCCGCCCCACGGCGACAGTAGCCTGTGGTTGGCGTCGAGTCGTCCGCCGGGGCGTCGGGCGCCCGCACATCAATTATCGTCTCATCGCGCATTGCCAGCGTCAGCGCGACGGGCTGGGTCAGCGCAGGATGGTAGGGGCCAAGTGGAAAGGGAAGTATACTCGTAGCAGGCTCCTTTCGGAACAGGCGAGACGCAATCAACCGCCCACTGCAATCCATAGGGAGCGGGGAGGAAGAGAACAAGCATGTGGATGATAGAAGCGCAATTCCCAGTATAGCACGCTTTCCGATCTTGCACAGCCCCCTCGAAGAGAGAAACGCCAAACTGGTATGGAATGTGCGATTAGCCAGCATGTGGCCGTTTGCCGAATGAGAAAGGATCAAGCGCGCCATCGCTACCATCTATGGAGATGCGTAGTGGCGAATCACAGAGCATATTCATATCAGGAGGTCAACGATGACAACCGATCGCGATCAAGATGGCAAAGACATGGGCGACTATGGCCGTGAGCATGAAGGCCAGGGCATGGCAGACAAGGTGGCCGGAAAGGTGCAGGAAGGCATGGGCAAGCTGACCGGCGATCGCTCGGAAGAGGCCAAGGGCAAGCTCCGTCAGGGCAAAGGCTCACTCGAAAGCACAGTGGGAAGCGCCGAGCAAAAGCTGGATGACGCCGCTAAATAGTGTTTCTCCCTTGTGGGCATATATCCCCACCGCATTATTTTTTAAAGAATAGGCGGTGGGGATTTCTATGGGGATTATCATACAATGGCAACCACCTTCGCCAGGTTGATGACCCCACTATTGGGGTAGGAGTGTTGACGCTTTTCTGCAGGATGCAGTATGCTATTCCCTGAACCTTTCGGCAGAGATAAGCGTACACAGTATATTATCCAACTTCTAGCGTCTTGGGAGTGTGGCAGGGCGTGGCGTTTCTGCCGTGTACGCCCGCGCGAATGACCACGAAAAGGAGGGCGGCCCCATGCGACCAGCCGTTTCACAGGCGACGCTTACCCCAGGAACCATCTTGAGTAAGCGGTTTCGCATCGAAGAGGTGATCGGCAGTGGAGGTTACGCCAGTGTCTATCGCGCCACCGACCTCACGTTTGGCTACGAGCGCGCCATCAAGGAAGTGACCGACCCCGACCGGGGCGTGCGCAGCCAGTTTCAGCTCGAAGCCGAGCTTCTGATCGAGACCAAGCATCCCAATATCCCACACGGCTACCGTATCTTCGAGGATATGGGACGGATGTATCTCGTGATGGAGTATGTCAAGGGCAAAGACCTTGAAGAGCTGCTCAACGATAGCCTGACGCAGAAGGGCAAGCCGCTCGATGAGGCGCAGGTCTTGCGCTGGGCCATCTCCATCTGCGACGCGCTTGCCCAGGTGCATTCCCTCAAAACGCCGATCATCCATAGGGACATCAAGCCGGCCAATATCAAGATCACTCCTGAGGGGCGGCCCGTGCTGATTGACTTCGGGCTAGCCAAGCTGCAATCGAATGGCCCGAAAAAGCTGCCAACGATGACGGCGGCGCAGGGCGTTTCGCCTGGCTTTGCTCCGCCAGAGCAATACATGGCAAGAGGTCGCACCGACGCGCGTACCGATATTTACGGCCTGGGGGCCACCATCTACGCCTGCTTGACCGGCAAAGACCCTGCGGAGGCGCCCGCACGTCTCTTGGCGCAGACAGGAACCAGCGCAACAGGCGCGGTCTTGTTACCCCTGCGGCGGCTCAACCCCAAGGTGAGCGAGACAACCGAGCGCATCGTCATGAAGGCGCTGGAACTCTCGCCCGCGCAGCGTCAACAGACCGCCATCCAACTGCGCGATGAACTCACCGAGTCGCTGCGGCGGTTGGGCGCGGCGCCTGCGCCCGCCGCAGCGACCACCGCACAGCCCGCCGTTCGCCCGCAGAAGCCCCAGGCCCATCAGGCGCCCCAGGCGGCGCCCATTGAGCTTCCGGCAAATCAACAACCGGGAAGCACGTTGATCATGGGTGTGACCTGTCCACGCTGTGGCACACAGAATACGCCCACCGCGATCCAGTGTGTGAATTGCAAGGCGCCGCTCCCACAGAGCGGCCAACCGGCGCAGAACAGCGGCGGCAAACGCGCGGGGGTCGGCCAGGGAGGCGGATTACTTGGTGGATTGTTAAGCGGATCGAGCAACAAACACGCTGTGCCTGCCGCGCAACGCGCACAGGCCACACCAGCGGCGCCCACCCCACAGATTCAGGTAGGCGCGCCGCCAACGACGCTTGGGAAGGCGACCGGTCGGCAGGCTGCTGTCAAGGCGCAAAGCGCATCACCAGCCGCTCAGTCCAATCCTGCCAATCAAGGGATTCTCCGCAGTACCGGGAAGCAGGTTGCTGTCGCGCCATCTGATCCGCCAACGCTTTCCCCCCAGAATACCGCTGCTGTCGCTGCTGTCAATGCGGCTGGCCGAGGCGCGCCACGCGGCGCCAGTGGCGGCCCTGCTGCGGTGGGTGTGATGGGCGCTCCTGCTCCCGTCAGCGGGCGAAACAAAGCGCAGGCCAACGGCGCTCGTGTTTCAGGCAAACAACCTGCGGTCGCTCTTGCGGGCGCAAATGCTGCTGTGGTGGCGCAGCCGCTCCCGCGTGGGTGGATCAACCTGGGATCAACGCCGCTAGGCGCGCGCGGGAAAGGCTTTCTCGTCCTGTCGCTGATCGAGATGCTCTGGGGGCTGACAATCATTGGTCTGGGCGCGCTGGCTATCTACGAGAATGGCCGCGCGCCATCCACCACCCATCTGCTTGAATTGGGCGGTTTGTTGCTTGCTGTGATCCTTGTGTTCGGGGTGATTGGTGGTCAGGTGATCAGCCGCCCAATCTATCGCAGGGGCGTCATAGGCAAGTGGAGGCGACGTTTCCAGGGGATAGGGCTGTTCATCGTTCTGGTGGCTGCCCACGCGCTCGCCATTTGGGGCGCCACCGTCTTTGGCGTAAGCGCCGGTCAGAACACTTTCGCGTTGACAACCTATCTGATGTTCGGGCTGGTTGTGCTGGTGGCGGGCGCGCTTTCCACAGCAAATACGTTGGGATAACCGCGCAGCCGAAGCAGACGAGACCAGCGAGAGGCGCCTATTCATGCCGACGACTCCGCTCGATGGCTTCGAGCCGCTCTCAACCCTCTACGAATTGGAGCCGGTAGCCGGTGAACCGCTCCCTCCATTGCTGGCCGCCGCCTATGATGGAGGGTTGCGCTTTCCCTCAGCGCCAATACGCCGCACACGGCCCTATGTCATTGCCAACTTTGTCGAGACGATAGATGGTGTGGTCAGCTATTCGACGGCGCCTGGAGTGGCAGGTGGCGGCGCCATCAGCGGCGAGAGCGCGCCCGACCATATGCTGATGGGATTGCTCAGGGCATACGCCGATGTGGTGATCTTCGGCGCTGGGTCGCTACGTGAAGATCGCGGCCATGTGCGTATCCCCACGTTCGTCTTTCCTTCCTACGCCGACGCCTATGCTGAATTACGGCGGGCGCTTGGCAAAACCGCACCTTTACCGCTCAACCTTGTCATGAGCGCCAGCGGCGCGCTTGACTTCGATGAGCCTACGTTTCATACACCTGGCCTGCATGTGGTGATCGCCACTACCCAGGCAGGGGCTGAGCGATTGGCGGAACGCTTACTCCCTGATGGGGTGGATGTGCGGGTGATTCCCCCTGGGGTGTCGGGCGATACAACGCAGGTAGACCCACTGGCGATGCTCGATCTGCTGGCGCGGGAATATGGCGTGCGGCTGGCGCTGAACGAGGGAGGCCCGCGCACACTGGCGTCGTTTCTGGCGGCTGGCGCGCTGGATGAACTCTTCCTGACGCTTGCGCCACAGCTCGCCGGACGCAATGATGTGACACGCCGCCTCGCGCTGCTCGAAGGGCTGGCGTTTGCGCCGGGGCAGGCCCCCTGGGCAACGCTACTGAGTGTCAAGCGCGCAGGTAGCCACCTCATGCTTCGCTATCGCCTGCCTGCTCATCCCTGAAAGGAGCATACACTGTACGTCGCGAGTGAGGATAGTTTCTGCCCAGGCACAGGGAAACAGAGAAAGAGACAAGAAAGTGAGACGCCGTTGAGCGAGAGAACAGGAAAGCAGCGAACACATCGGGGGCAGCTTTATGGAGCGAACGCGGTGCGGGGACAACGCCGCGCGCCTGCATCTTCTCTGCTCATCGGGCGTCAAGAGGAACCTGTCGCAGTTCCTGAACCCTATTACCTGATTGAAGGCGGTGTTCCTCTGCATGGCGAGGTGGAGCTGAGTGGCGCAAAAAACGCCGCGACGAAGCTGATGGTGGCCACGCTGCTGACCGAAGACCTCTGCACGTTGCGCAACGCGCCGCAACGCCTGGGCGATGTGACGATCACCGAGGAGGTGATGCGCGCGCTTGGCGCCGAGATCATCTGGCAGGCGCCGCATGTCGTCAGCCTTCAGACGCGCTCCATCACCAACACTGTGATTCCAATGGGATTGGGACGCAAAAACCGGCTGGCGGTGCTGACGGTTGGCCCGCTGCTCCATCGCCTGGGGCGCGCCGTCATTCCGGCGCCGGGCGGCGACCGCATTGGCCCACGCCCAATTGACTTTCATTTGAACGGCCTGCGAAGTATGGGGACGCAGATCGAGGAGAGCGACGGCTTGTTTACTTTTCACGCCGAGAAGGGCCTAACCGGCGCGACGATCAAGCTGCCGTTTCCAAGCGTCATGGCGACCGAGACGCTGGTGATTGCTGCGACGCTGGCGAAGGGTGTGACCGTGATCGAGAACGCCGCCATCGAGCCGGAGATTATCGATCTGATCAAGTTCCTGCAAAAGATGGGCGCCATCATCGAGCAGCGCGTGGATCGCAAGATTGTGATCGAAGGCGTGCGGCGGCTGCATGGCGCTAACCATCGCGTGATCAGCGACCGCAACGAGGCTGTCTCGCTGGCCATCGCTGCTTATCTGACGCATGGCGATGTGCGGCTGATTGGCGCCAACCAGGGCGATCTGCTCACCTTCCTGAATACGCTCTATCGCGTTGGGCTTGATTTTCTGGTGGAAGATGACGCCATCCTCTTCAAGGGAACCAACGCCGAGCCGCGCCCCATCGCGCTCGAAACCGACGTGCATCCCGGCTTTATGACCGACTGGCAGCAACCATTTACCGTCTTGCTCACCCAGGCGAAGGGGATGTCGGTCATCCACGAGACAATCTACGAAGACCGCTTTGGCTACACTGCCGAACTCAATCGCATGGGCGCCGACACCGGACTCTTCCCGAAGTGTCTTGGTGAGGTTACCTGCCGCTTCCGCGAGGGAAACCATCTGCATAGCTGTGTGGTGCGGGGGCCAACGCCGCTCACCGCCACTGAACTGACCATGCCGGACATCCGCGCAGGCGCTTCATATATCCTGGCGGCCCTCTGCGCAAGCGGCGTCTCGCTGGTGCGGGGGATCGAGCATATCGAGCGCGGCTATGAACACCTGGATGAGAAGCTCCGCACGCTGGGCGCGCAGATCACCCGTGTGCCCGAACGTCAGCCGTACTGAATGGCGCGCCTGCTGATGCGTGTCGGTATGCGTCTATGCGTCGTTTGTGTAGCGCGCTACACGAAGCCACTTGACAACATACAGACCTATCGGGTACTGTTATGTTGTGGTTCAGGTGTGGAGGCTGCGTGGCGCAACGAGGCGCTACCAAACGGTTGTAACACAACAGCCAATGACGATAGAAACGCGCTCTCTTCGTTTTCCCCAATAGATGGCGCGATAAAGGGTTGTTATGAGATCGTTCAGGCGGATTGCGCGTAGTATGCGCGCGATGCACAACTCGGTGGCGACCCAACCGCCAGCAACCTCGCCGAACGATCGAGGTACACAAGAGTCTACTCAAACTGCTTTTCCTGCTGCCTATCCTGCTTTTTCCTTGCGTGCGCTTCCCTCAACGACTACTCCAGCATCTCCTGTTCCTTTGCCGCCGCCGTTTGCTCCGCGTTCTCAACGATCTTTTAGGCCATTTCCCACATCGCAGCCGGAAGATCACCTGCGTGAGCATATCGAGGTCATTCGCTCGGTGACGTATGGCCTTGACGAATCTCTTTGCGTGATCGATCCTGCCGGACGCATTGCCTACGTCAATCGGGCGTTTGCGGCGCTGAGCGGCTGGGCAGAGCGCGTGTTGCTGGGATCACATATCAGCGCGGTTATCTGCCAGGCAGGGATTGAGTGTGAACCTGTGGTTGCGCGTGGCGCGCCGCTCCCCATGACAACGCTTGCGGATGTGGCTGCGCCCTTTCTTTCGTCCTTTGCGCTTGCCCACGAGTCCGCTGACGCGCGGCCCATCATTGAGGCTCCAGTTGATGCGGAACCAGTTGATATGCTTGCCTTCGCCAGCGCCTTTCTGGCCATCCACGACGATGATGCCGAAGAGCCAGATGTGCTCTTGACAAAGCAGCCTGAGCGTATCGTAGAGGATACTCCGTCGGCGGCGTCGAGGTCTGCGGGCGTGGTGGGCGCCGAGCTTGCTGGGCGGCTGGCGGGCATGCAAACGCTGCGGCGTGGCGATGGGGCGACGTTGCGCATACGCTGCGAGGTGGGGCCAATCCGCAAGCATGGTAAGGTGATTGGCTATTCGATCAATACGCATACTCCACAGTCGCCTGTCGGCGCCGATCTTGCCCTGGCGCCGCAGAGCAACACACCTCAGCAAATACCTGCGTCCTCGATTCCATCCCAGACCTCCCGGCAAGCTGTGCCATCTGTCGACGCCGATGAGGCGCGCGAGCGGCTCTGGCGCCAGCTTGAACAGCAGCAGGACGAGTTCCTTACCATCGCCGCGCATGAACTCAAGACCCCACTGACTACCCTCAAACTTCTCGCTCAGATGAGCGTTCGTCGCCTCAGAAACGCTGAATCTCCCCAGGAGCGCGACAGCGCAATCCATATGGAAGCCGCGATCTTACGGATGGAGCGTCTGATCAATGAGATGCTCGATATATCGCGCATCCAGAGCGCCCGCCTGACGCTCACACGCGCCCGATGCGACCTTGCCAGCCTATGCCGCCAGACGGTGATGGAAGAGGCGAAGACGACCGGACGTGAGATTGTGGTCAAAGCCCCTGTGCGGCCCATCTATGTGGAGGCCGATGTAGAGCGCATCCGCCAGGTGGTGACGTGCCTGCTGACCAATGCGCTGAAGTATTCACAGAGCGATGCGCCCGCCCCCACCGTGCGTGTGCGGCGGATGGCGACTGAGGCGCTTGTCGTTGTGCAGGACGAAGGCAGCGGCATTGCGCCCGACGCGCTGCCTCACATCTTCGAGCGGTTCTACCGTGCCCCTGGCGCCCAGACACAGAGCGGATCGAGTTTTGGCCTGGGGCTGGGCCTCTATATCACCAGGGCGATCATCGAACACCACGGCGGGCGCATCTGGGTGGAAAGCACCCTGGGCAAGGGTAGCCGCTTCTGCTTTGCGCTGCCGCTGGCGAAGGTGAGCAAGAGGAAACTAACCTAACCCCTGGCCCCTTCCCATAGATGGGAAGGGGAGAGAGAGTAGCGCCGCCAGAGACGGCGGCATGTGCCGCGAACGCATGTGATACCATGTCCTCCAAAGGAGGC
>JAJPIU010000260.1 GCA_021324535.1 Pseudomonadota bacterium | reverse complement strand
ATAGCGCACACCGTTGAAGACTTCCCGCAACCGATAGCGGCGCTGGCTGATGTCTTCGGGCAACAAGGTCAAATACGGCGCGACGAACGCCCATTCGTCGTCGCTAACATCACTAGGATAGGGAGTGCGAGTAACCATACTCCTATCCTACCACCGATTGACCTCAAGTCCCTAACAGGCTCTAGCGATGATATGAGGATATAAAGATGTGCTTGACCCCATTCAGTCCTACGAGTGGCTGCTCGCAGAGTTCAATAGGTTGATAACCTGAGACATCGCTAAACGCGTAGGTGTGATTGCCCTTGCTTCTTGTGTTGCCGACGCGCGCCCGCCTATGATCCGGGTGGACGCTATGCGTTTGCTAGCGTAACCCGCCACAGAACTACCCTTCAAAGTGTCAGTGCGCAAACAGCGCGAAAGGAGCACCGATGAGCGCGCACGTGGAGCATGACGAGAACGAGAGCCAGGGGGCGCAGGTTGGTTTGCCCGCGCCTGATTTTACACTGCCTAATCAGGAGGGGAAGCCCGTCACGCTGAGCGACTTCCGGGGCAAGAACGTTGTTTTGTATTTCTATCCAAAGGACAACACCGCCGGATGCACCGCCGAGGCGTGCGCCTTCCGCGATAGCTACCAGGTCTTCAAGGACGCCGGAGCCGAGGTGATCGGTGTCAGCTCCGACTCGGCGGAATCGCACGAGCAGTTCGCCGCGCAGCATCACCTGCCTTTCATCTTGCTCAGTGATGAGGGGGGAGCCGTGCGTAAACGCTACAAGGTTCCGGCGTCGCTAGGCTTGTTGCCTGGGCGCGTGACGTATGTGATCGACCGCGAGGGCATCGTGCGCCACATCTTCTCATCGCAGTTGAACTTCCAGAAGCATGTGACCGAGGCGCTGCGCATCTTGCAGGAGTTGCAGCCGACCCAGGCGTAAGATCATACCATCATCCGGGTTGCTGGCTGTACTCCTCGTCGGTGACGTGTTTGCCCCAGGTTGCGCTCTGGCCCTGCTCGTCCACTTCGAGCATCGCCAGGTGGGTCATGAAGCTGTCGGGAGCCGCGCCGTGCCAGTGTTCCTCGCCCGGCTCGAAGAACACGCGGTCGCCGGGACGAATGACCTCGATTGGCCCGCCACGCCGCTGGCACAGGCCAACGCCCTCGGTGACGTAGATCGTCTGGCCATTGGGATGCGTATGCCATGCCGTTCGCGCGCCCGGCGTGAAGTGAACATAGCTTGCGCTCAGGCGCGATCCGGCTCCTGGCGCCGCCACGGTATCAATATAGACCGCGCCGGTGAACCATTCGCCTGGCCCTGCCCCGGTCTTGAGAGAGTTCTTCATGATCTGCATGGCGCTCTCCTTGTCAGTTTGTTTCAGCATTTGAGGAGCGTCTTGATAGCGCGGCGTTCGTCCATTGCGCGGTAGCCCTCTGCCGCCTGCTCTAGCGGTAGCTCCAGGTCGAAGACTTTGCCAGGAGTGATCTTCCGGTTCCAGATCAGATCGATCAGGTTGGGTAGGAAGCGCCGAACCGGAGCGGGGCCGCCGAGCAGATGAACCTCCGCGAAGAATAGCTCCTCGCCAGGGAGTTCCACGCCGTGGGAGACCCCGACATAGCCGACGTGTCCGCCGGGGCGGGTGGAACGGATGGCCTGCATCATGGACTCCTGCGTACCGACTGCCTCGACGACCGAGTGCGCGCCAAGTCTGTCGGTCATGTCCTTGATGCGCGCCACGCCCTCATCGCCACGCTCGGTCACAATATCAGTCGCGCCGAATTCGCGGGCGAGCCTCTGGCGAGGTTCGTGTCGGCTCATCGCGATGATGCGCTCGGCGCCAAGCTGTTTGGCCGCCAGCACGGCGAGCAGGCCAACAGCGCCATCACCGACCACCGCGACCGTCTTGCCTGGGCCAGCCTCGGCTGCCACGGCGCCAAACCAGCCGGCGCCCAACACATCGGAGGCCGCCAGCAGGCTTGGGATCAGGTCATCAGGCGGGATGTCCGGTGTGGCGACCAGCGTGCCGTCCGCGAGCGGGATGCGCGCGAACTGCGCCTGCGTGCCAATCTCGCCCATCAGTTCCGCATGCACGCACCGGCTCTGATACCCAGCCTGACAGATCGGGCAGGTGTTGTCGGAGGCGAAGAACGAGCCGACGACGAACTGGCCAGGTTTGATGTTCTTGACCGCGCTACCGACCTCTTCAACGACGCCAACGTATTCGTGGCCCATTGGCGTTGGCGCGCTGATCGGCTCGATCCCACGGTAGGGCCACAGGTCTGACCCGCAGACGCAGGTGGCCGGAAGCCGGATAATGGCGTCGGTTGGCTCGATGATCGTTGGGTCAGGGCGCTCTTCGACACGCACGTCGCGTGGCCCATACAAAACTGCTCCTCGCATGGTATATCTCCTTGTCGTACTTTGCGTATCGATCCGTAGGGCGCCTCAGGCTAGCTGCCCCGGTCACTTTGGTGTATTCGGCTTGCCATCGTGCGGCGCGACCGGCCCTGTACCTTGTGTGCCTCTCTGATGTTCCCCACGCATCGGCGGCAAATCCGATGGCGCGTACCAGCAGTGGCCACACTTCTTTGGCATGATGACCTCGTGTGGCTTATCGTTGGCCACACGAGCCGCCTGCATCGTTGACGCGCTTGCCGTCGTGGCGACAGAGGCGACCGGCGACGCGCCAACCGGTTCGGCGGAGGCGCTTGCTGCGGGAGCTTCCACGGGCGCGCTGCCATTGCTGGCATTCTCCCCAGGTGGTGTGTCCTCCGTCTTGGCGAGTGGCTGCGCGTAGATACGGCGGTCGTCTGAGGTGAGGCAGCGCCCGGTGGCCAGATCGAACTGCCAGCCGTGCATCGTGCAGGTCAGCACGCCGTCTTCGATGCGCGCGAAGCGTGTCAGGTCGGCCTTCAGGTGGGGGCAGCGCCGCTGGATGCGGTAGCCCTCGGCCTCCCAGAACTGATCTACCTTCGACTGCTGCGAATAGTAGCCCTCGGCGTATTGGATGCGCTCCGGCGAGAGGCACTTGAAGAAGTTATAGATGTAGTCGTTGTAGGCGCCCTTGCGTTGCGCCTCGAACCGGCACGAAAGGAAGACGGTGTTCACCCAGTCTTCGATGTGGTGGAGAATGCAGTATTCGATGATCCCACGGTCGGGGAAGCGGAAGCGGTAATCCCACTCCTCGCCCGCCCACGCGCGCACCTGGCGCAGATGGAAGTCGAGGATGATGTCTTCCTCGTCGTTGCCTTCGCCACACTGCATCAGGATCAGCCCATTGATTCCCCCTGCGATCAGGTCGGCCTGCTCCATGATCGGCTGGAACCATTCTTGCAACGCGGGGAGAATTTTCACCTGGCCGCGCGGCCATGATGCCTTCTGGCGGTCGATCTCCGGCTGCTGGCGCGCTTTGTAGGCTTCCAGGTAGGCGCGCTTGTTCGTAAAGATCGCGCTGACCTCGTCGTCGGGGTAGGGATGCGCCACATCGCAGGCGGTCTTCGTCAGCGTCGCCACGCTGCCAGGGATCATCAGGCGCCCGTTGTCCATGCCATGCGCCTGCATCATCTCAAGAAACACCGTTTGATCGGGAAAGGTGTTCGCCGGATCGCGATCAAAGTCGTTGAAGCCGAAGAGCGCATTATCGAGGAAGCACGGCGGCCCGGCGGAGGGAATCACAAACGAGGCTCCCACCTGCTGGGCATAGCGGAGCGCACGCGACAGCTCGTTCTCGCGCTTCTTGCGCCCCAGCGCTTCCAGCATTCGTTCGGGATACTGGTAGACCATCGGGTACCAGATGGCGCCGGAGAATTGCAGGAAGTGCGCGTCGAAGGGGCCAAACGTCGCCAGATGATCCAGGTCAACGGGACGCGAGTCGTTCTGGTCGAAGATGCGTACCTCACCATCGTCTACCATGATGCCCGAATCGCCCAGTGGCCCATCGGTTGGGGCGACCGCCGCCATGATCATCACACGCAGGCCGTCAATCTCGTGCGCCTGCCCGTTCTTTGTGTAGAGAAACTTCGTGAAGCCCAGGTCACGCAGCGCCCGCTCCAACAGGTTCAGCGGATAGTCCGGCAGCAGAATGGTGGCGTCCTTTGAGACGTGCTCGCGCAGGAACTGCGGATCGAAGTGATCATGGTGCAGATGCGAGAGATACAGATATGTCGGATGGCTGATGCGCTCCAGATCAATCTGCTCGTTGCTGGGGAAGGGAAACCACGAGGCGAAGTACGCCGTGTTGAACCAGGGATCGCACAGCACGCTGCCATGCTTGGTCTCGATGAACATGCCAGCCTGGCCCAGAAAGGTAATCTGCACGGTGAGCTTGCCTCCATGAGTGTTGAGATTGCTATGATTGCTGAGATGCGCTACGCAGGCGCCACGCCTGTTAGTGTACACGAAAAGCCGTTGCTACGCCAAGAGGTTACGCTCACAAGGCTATCACAAACTTATTCCCCCGGATCAACCCCGCGCATACTCAGTTGCACACGCCCACGTTGTACATCCACCCCCAGCACGCGCACCTGGATCACCTGGCCCACTGCCACGATGGAGAGGGGGTCGCGCACGAAGCGATCCGCCATCTGCGAGACGTGTACCAGCCCGTCCTGCTTGACGCCAATATCCACAAACGCGCCAAAGTCCACCACGTTGCGTACCGTCCCCTGCAAGACCATCCCCTCGCGTAGGTCTTCCAGCTTCAGCACATCGTGCCGCAGGATTGGCTTGGGCAGGCTGTCGCGTGGGTCAAGCCCTGGCTTTTCCAGGTTCTCGATGATGTCAGTCAGGGTGGGCACGCCCACGCCAAGCTCCTTCGCCAGCGCCGCAATCGCTGCCTGCAATCCGCCCCCGCGCGAGTTCATGCCCACCAGCAGCCGCCACGCCCGCACGCGATCCGCCATCCGTTCGCTCTTTGCCTCTGCGTCGTCGCCCTTCGCCTTCTTATTGGCCTTGGCCGCCTT
>JAJPIU010000072.1 GCA_021324535.1 Pseudomonadota bacterium | reverse complement strand
CAGGCCGATGATCAAGCTGACGACTCCGGCGAGCAACACTGGCCAGACGAATATCAGATGCAGGTTCAACAGGAACGCTTGCACGCTCTTTCCTCTTTCTCGGAAGATGCCTATTCTCTCGTAATTTCGGTAGTTTCGTGAGACGGTATCATGTCATGGCCAGATGACGACTGGCCATAGCACGGGGGCCACTCTGGAGAGCGGCGGTACTTTGGGCGTTGCGCCGGATCACCGCATCATCCGCCTGCCAGTTCCGCCTCGGTGACGGGCGCTGGCTTGCCCAGTCGCGAGAGCGCCAGGTCAAAGAACTTTTTCGCGCCCGTGCGCAGCAGCGTCGGATTGCGCCGTAACACGCCCAGGAACAGCCCCACGCTATAGTCGCCGCGCAGCAGTTCCGCCGCCTGGGTGGGTGTCAGCCGCCGCAACATCTCCACACCCTCGTCCCATTGGGGATCGCTCCATCCGGCAATGCGCTGGTTGACGATATAGGAGATCTCCATCTCACGTCCAAAGCGCGCGCGCCACTGCTTCTCATAGCGTTGCAGATACGCTGCCGACGTGTCGCCCGCGCGAATCGCCTCGCCCGCGACGCCGCCCGCCATCTGGCCGCTGTAGATCGCGAAGCGGATGCCCTCGCCCACAAGGGTTGAACCGTGCCCGGCGGAGTCACCGGTCGCCATCAGACCGTCGCTCACAAACTTTTCCACAACACCCTCAGACGGGAAGAGGCCGGTGTGGTATTCCAGCGGGCTGGCTCCGGCGAAGGCAGGCGCCAGTGATGGCAGCCGTTGCGCGAAGGTGTCGAGATACTCGCGCGCGTCCTCATCTACATCGGGCCGGATGACGCCGACGCCCAGCCGCACACGTCCCTTGCCGCGTGGGAAGGCCCAGGCGTAGCCGGAGGGCGCCACCTGGCTGCCCATGATCAAATAGAGGCTTTGTTGATCGTAGTTGGGCGCAGCCAGATCAAACTCTGCGCCGTAGCCATAGCGATGAAAGCCCTGGCGCAAGCCGACGCGCGTCACTATTGTGCTGGAAAAGCCGCTGGCGTCAATCACCAGCTTGGCGCGCCAGGGGCCGGGACGATTGCGATGGTCTTTGGCGATCACGCCCACCACACGGCCATCCTCGATGATCGGCCCTTCCACCGGCGAATTGGGATGAATGGCGACGCCAGCCTGCACTGCGCGCGTGGCAAGGTGCTGATAGACGCCGCGCACATCCAGCACGCAACAGACGGGATCGGTATAGTCGAAGCGCGCCTGGTTGTGGGGCGAAAGAAACGTGACGCTGGAGATGGGATAGTAGAGGTCGCTGGGGATGCCCAGGGCGCGCATATCGCTGATCCAACTGCCGCCGCTGGTATGCACGGGGTAGCCGATCTCTTTCTGGCGCTCCAACACGACCACACGCGCGCCCGCTTTGGCTGCCGCCTCGGCTGCGCTCAGCCCCGCCGGGCCGCCGCCCACCACTATCACATCATACTGGCGCGTCTCATCGCCAGCGTTTGCCGCGTCCGCTGTATCGTTTGCCATCGTTGTTCTGTCCGTCGTCATGCTCTGCTCATGTATTCCAAATGCCGCACATACTTGTCAGGAAGGGTAATGCTCTTATACTCATCCTGCGCCATCAAAACTCTCGTTACATAGTATAAGCAGAGAATAGGCAATCACTGCCATGCGCAAGAATAAGCATGTGCTGGAAAGGTGCGGATGATTCATGCGGCTACACTACACGCCAGAATATCGGGCGGCGGTAGGATTGCTTATCGCTGGCGCTTTTCTGCTGCTTACCGTTCGCGTGGCGCTGGCACTATTCCCTTTCCCGCGCCGCCAATTTGCGCTTGCCGGGCCTTTGTGGATTGATGGCTTTTTCTGTATCTATCTCTTGCTAGGGTTTCCTTTGCTCACGCTCTTGCAGGAGCGCAAGTTACACCGCCGTGGAATATTCGGCCTGGATGGTCGGTCACAGGCTACACCGGTACGCCATCAGCCCGATCCAGCATTAGCGCTCAAGCGGGGGGAGACGCTACGCCTGCGTAGCCTCCGACTGAATCAGCAGATCGAGCAAGGATCTTTCTCCTTTTCGCTCCTCTTGTTCTTGATCATACTTGTTATACCCACGCTTGCGTTTGATCCGCATCTGCTACGTGGCCTCAGCGCGTTATGGTATCACTTGCTACAGCGATTGCGATTGATCGCCAGCAATCCCAAAGCGATTCCTCCGCTGACGCCCCTGGCGCCTCTGGAATGGCTGGTTGTGCTTGCGCCATTGGGTATTGGCTTTCTGCTTCCCCTTGTCTTCATCCTGCTTCGTCTTCATCCTTTCCGAGAGACGCTCCTGGCCGATAGTACAGGGCTGCGTTGGCAAGCTCCGCTACGGCGAACACGAGCCATAGCCTGGCATGACATCATTCTGCTGACATACAAGTCTGGCGTCCAGAACTATTGCGTTTTCAGCCGTGATGAGGTCATCTCGTTCGCTGGGCCTTCGATAGCGGAGTATGTTGTACCAAACAGCGATATTGAGGCGCGCAAGAGGACTGCGATCAAGCAAGAGCAGGCTGATCTTCGGTTTGTACCGCCCTGGTTGCGGTCGCGCAGGGAACTGGCTTTTCGCGCCGCACATGAAGAGTATAGAACCAACGCGCTACGCCTGCTGGCCACCATCACCAGCCGTAGTGGTCAGCCGTTTGCGATCCCCTCGGCGACAGGCTCGTCCACTGCGCAAGACTACACCATTGATGATATTCTCAGCGCCCCGTTGGCTGCTGAGCCGGAGCGATTCCTCCACGTCCCTTCTGCTACGGCGCTAGAGACTGCTCATGAGCCAAAAGAGGTACGCTTGGAACCACCATTGCCACAACACGACTTCTTCAAGCGTGCGCTTCGTTGGTCGCCAATCTTTTGGGGTATAGGACTCGTACTCGGTGGTTTTATCTCGCCTAACGATTTGCTCGATCCACAAACTCTGATCTGGCTTGGTGTGTTTGTTCTGGTGTGCTGGCTTATGGGGATGTTCTTGGCTGTTATGATGCAAGCGCAGTTCTATCGCAATACCCATCCGATCATCTTTGCTGATGTTCATGGCCTCACGCTCTGTGGATTCAACGACAAGGTGAAGGCGCAGGCGCGCTGGGACGAGCTTCGCGCATGGGCAATAGATACTACACCGACACATAACTCGCCCGCCATCTATATCGTCACCGCTAAAGGCGCCTTGCTCACCTGGCAGGAGCCATCTGACGCGGAGCAGGCCAAAATCGCAGCGACGCTGAGGCGAGTGATCGCCGAGAAGACGGGCTTACCCCTGCGCCAGCTTGATAGATAGCGCGAACCGATCTCACACAAATGGCTGCGTGTAGCTCACCATCAGGCGCCAGGTATGGCCGCCATCGCCCGTGTGGAACACCTGGCGCGCATCTGTACACACCTTCCCGCTTTTGGAAAACGTGCAGCCGGTGTTCCAGGCAAGCGTCCACCCGGCCAACGGCGTGGCGAAGTGGAGAGCAACCCAACTGGCCAGCGGCGCGCCCGTCAGCCCATTGACCGGCTGGACAATCGCCCAATGCTGCCCTGCATCCGTCGTGCGGAAGATGGTTGCGCCATCGGCCAGGTGGCCGGTCATGCCGCTTGTTGCCTCGTTGACCCCCCCACCGCTCGTCTGCACGAAAAAAGGCGCCAGGCGCCATGTTGCCCCACCATCTGCTGTCGAGTAAAGGTATAACCGTTGATCAGGGCCATAGCCAACGGGCAGGAGGTAATCTTTGGTGGAAAAGACCATCAGCGGATTATCAACCTGCGTATAGGAGCCGGGCTGAAAGTCTGGAACAGGGAGTTTCACCTGCCGCCAGGTGTGACCTCCATCATGGGTTTCGGCAAGCAATCCTGGTGATATTGCCCCGAACCAATCGGCGACTAGCCAGCCGACTTGCTTCGTCACAAAGGTTATATCGCCTGCGAAGGGGAGTGGCGCCTGTTCCCATGTCGCGCCGCCATCCTGTGTGATGAAGATGACGCCGGTTCCGTCTTTGGGAGTGTTCATCACCAGCCAGCCATGCAGGCTATCGAGGAAGGTCAGCCTGAGCATTGGCTGGCTGATGGTGTGAGCCGGTGGTAATGTTGACTCGCTCCAGGTGTGGCCTTCGTCGTGTGTGCTCCACACGGTAATCTGCGTGGCGGGCGGCGCGCTATAGGCGTTGAACGTGTCTGACGCGACCCAGCCGGTCGTTGTCGTCATGAAGTCAACTGCGGGATCGAAGTAGTCCGTCGCGATCTCATCCCCACAGGTCGCCCTGGGGTCGCCAGACCTGTATCATGCCCTCAAAGCCAGTGGAAGCGATCAGATTGCCCGCTGGCGACCATGCCACGCCCTTTACACCTGCGCTGCTCAGATTGCCACGCCAGACAAAGACAGGTTCGGGCTGGCCGTTGGGGTTGTCGCGCCAGATACGCACTGTGGTGTCCTCGCTGGCGACCGCAAAGTAGCGGCTGTCCGGCGACCAGGAGATCGCGTTGACGGTGAGAATGTTGGGGAACTGGTTCATCGAATCGAGTGTACCCTGGGCAATCTGTCGGTTCGCGCCAGTCAGCGCATCGAGGATGATCGTCTGGTTGTGGTCGTATCCTACCGCGATTCGCTGGCCATTTGGCGACCATGCCAGGGTGGTGAAACCCCTTACCTCCTCAGCGGCATTCGGATCAGGCGAATAGAGCGCAGCCCGCTTGCCTGATGTAACGTCCCAGATAACCACCTGGTTTTCCGATAGGCCAGCCAGATACCGCCCGTCGGGCGACCATGCCAACAGTTCCGTCCCCGCATTGGCGCTGGTGATCTTCATGCGCTGCTTGCCGGTTGTCGCATCCCAAATAATGATGGCGTTGTTCGCTGAGATAATCAGTCCCTCTCCATGTGGCTGCCAGAGAACGACATCTGTGACAAGATTGGCTCCATACGTTGTGTCGGTATTTCCGTTGGGATGCGTCAGCAGCAGCTTCTGCGCCTGTACCTCCCATAGTTGCACACCAGTATCAAGCTGGTTAGTCATGACGCCAACCGCGAGCCGTGCGCCGTCAGGCGACCATGCCAGCCCGTTGATAGCGTCCGCGCCAGTGTCGATGCACTGGAGGTTGGCGCCTGTCGTAGCGTCGTATACCTGCGCGCTTCCCTTGCCTGCGTCGTAGACGAGGCGACGCCCATCTGGCGCCCAGGCAGGGAAAACAGGCGGAAACAATTCACTCGCCGCATAGACTGTACGCAAGGGGAGAAGCGCAGGTAGATCGGCGATCAGCCAGCCAATGCCTGTCAGCGCCACCAGCGCAGAAGCGCCTCCGACGAACAGCGTGCGCCGCGAGACACGCGCCGGAGGCGCCTCTGTAGGAGTGGCTGACGCTGCGTCATTGGCGGCGTTTCCCCGATTGAACTGCCCCCGGCTGGCGCTCCTGTCGTTTTGAGCAAGAGCGCGCTGTTGTCGCCATCTGTTCCATCTGTTTACGAAATGAGGCAAGTAAGCGTCAGCCATGAGCAGAATCCCTGCTCCTATCACTACGCCAACGCCATACGAGGTAATAGCATCCTGGAACGCATATGAGTAGTCGCTGAAGATCAACGAGTGGATGCCAAGTAGCACAAGAAATGGACCAACGAGCAAAAGGCCGTAGCCAAACCAGGTAGACGTATGCGGTCGGGTGTGGGTCTGTGTCCACACAGGGAGGCGTAGATTAGAGCGGATGCTATACATCAGTCCCAGCAAAAGCAAAGCGCATCCGTCTAGAATATAGGGGATATCCACAAGCAACTGATTGAAGGGCCGTGTAGATATGCCGATAAACAAAACCACAATGCTGACCGCCAGCAGCAAAAACGCCAGCCATCCAGCAGGCGTCAGCCGCCGCAGATATTCACGGAAACCATACCAACGCTCCTTCATGGATGTCTCCCTTGTTTTTACTCGCCCGTTTGTCTCCACGCCAGCCATGCACGCTCGATGATCACGCGCTCAGGGTAGTCGCTGAAGAGGCCGTTGGCGCCCCAAAGGAGCAACTGGCGAATGGTGGATGGGCTGTTCGCCGTCCAGATGTTCACACGCAATCCCTGCTCATGCGCCTGGCGAATCAACGCCGCCGAGGTCAGGTTGACGCCTGGGTGGATCGCCTCGGCGCCAAGCTCACGCGCTGTCGCCAGCATCGTCTCGGGTCGCCACTCGCGTCCGCTGAAGAGCGCAGCCACACGCAGCCAGGGCAAACGTTCCTTGAGCAGACGCACGGCGGGATGTTCAAACGACGAGACGAGCAGCCGCTCTCGCAGGGGATCATCATCGGGCAGAGCGCGCAGAACTGGCGCAACGGTTTCAGCCGTCGCCACCGACTCCTCGACCGACTCACCCTTGATCTCCAGATTGAGCGCGCCACCCCGTCGCCTCACCAGCGCCAGCGTCTCATCCAGGGTGGGAATCTGCGCGACAATACGTCGCGCGCCGCTCAGGCGATAGGGGCGATAGGCGCGGCTGGCGTCGAGCGCACGCAAGGCCGCGAAGCTCTGCGCCGAGACCAATCCTCGCCCGTTTGTCGTGCGGTTGAGCGCGCCGTCGTGGATGATGACCAGTTGGCCGTCGGCGCTGCGCTGTACGTCACATTCGATGGCGTCGGCGCCGAGGTCGAACGCCAGATCAAAGGCCAACAGGGTGTTTTCGGGCGCATGCCCGCGTGCGCCGCGATGCGCATAGCAGATGGCCCATCCGGTGGAGGTGATTGCAGCCACTTCAGATGTTTCAGATGTTTCAGATATATCGGTATGTATCGCCATTGCGCGCCTCATGGTAGAGCGTTTCTTTGTTGTACTATACAACGTAAGACGCCGCTATGCAGGAGGATACATATGGACTATCAATACGATCAAGCTCTCGCGATTCTGCGCCGAACGCCTGCCACGCTCTCGGCGCTGCTGCATGGGTTGCCTGAGGAGTGGACGCGGGCGGCCGAGGGGCCGGATACCTGGAGCGCCTATGACGTGGTGGGGCATCTGCTGCACGGCGAGGAGACCGACTGGATCGAGCGTGCGCAGATCATCCTGGAACACGGCGAGAGCCATCCCTTCGAGTCGTTCGACCGCACGGCCATGTTCGAGAAGTATAAGGGCTACTCGCTCGATCAACTGCTCACTGCGTTCGAGCAGGCGCGGGCGATGAATCTGGCGGCGCTTGACGAACTGCATATCACGCCGGAGCAATTAGCCTTGACAGGCGCGCATCCCGCGCTGGGCAAGGTCATGCTCAGCCAACTGCTGGCGACCTGGGTGGTTCACGACCTGAACCATATCGGTCAGATCGTCGAGGTGATGGCGCGGCAATACAGCGAGGCGGTTGGCCCATGGCGCGCCTACCTCGCCATCCTTACGCGGCCTGTTCTCACGGAATAGCGACTAGCGAACTTTGTCTACCTTGCTGCGTACTATCTCATAGCACCCCTCACTATCGTGTATTCGGCTCATTGTCTTCATTACTCATCAAGGAAGCCCAGAGGAAGCGCAGATGAACCCACATACTCCCGCGCCCAACCAAGCGCCCGGCGCGACGATTCCTATGAGTCCCATGAGCCCCATGAGCCCCATGAGTCCGTCGCCAGTCGTTACGCCTGCTGTATACGGCGCGACCGATCCCTTGCCGCCAGATTGGAACACGCCGGGCGACAATGGGCCAACCATTCCTATGCCGCCTGCTCAGCCTGCGCCTCCTGTAGCTCCGCCCAGTCGTGGGCCGATCCGCTGGGGTCAGCCGCAGCAACCGCCCAATGGGCAAGCCAGGCCGATCCAACAAGCGCCACAACCCTATCCGCAGGCGTCTGTAACACCCACACGCACATGGTACGCCGCGCTGGCGCTCTATGTGCTGGCGCCAATGGTGGCTGAGATGCTGACCGGCTCGACGCCTCCGCTGATGTTCATCCAACCGCTCTCGCTACTTTTCCAGACGGCGATCTACGGGTCGGGCGCATTGATTGTGCGCGAGGTTGTGCGGCGGCGACATCTCGGCTGGGGAAGCATTGTGACGCTGGGCGCGGCGTTTGGCGTGCTCAACGAGGGATTGGTCGTCACCAGTTGGACGAATCCCTACTGGCCTGATGTGCTCTATTTGCATGGCTATAGTCGCGTCTGGGGGATCAACTGGTTCTGGGCGGAAGGGCTGACCATCTTCCATGCCGTCGTCAGCATCACCATCCCGATCATCCTGGTCGAAGCGATCTTCCCCGCGCTGGCTGATCGCCCCTGGCTGGGGCGCGTCGGCTTCCGCTGGCTGGCCGCCTGGCTGACGTTCGCCTCGGTCGTTGGCTTTGTGCTCTTTGGCTTTGTGATGTTTCATAAGCAGGGCTACGCTGCGCCGCTGCCGCAGATCGGTGTCATCTTCGCGATTGGCGTCGCGCTGGTGTTGCTGGCGGTTCAGGTTCCGCGTCTGCTGGGGCGGTCGGGGAGGCCACCCGCAGTCTCGCGACGTGCGGCTCCGAAGCTGGGCCGCGTGCGTACGCTGGCCTTCCTGGGAACCGTCATCTTCTTCGCGCTCAACTGGGGCGGCTCATATGTCATCAAGCGGCCGCCGATCCTGATGGCGCTGATGGCAGCCTATGTGGCGCTGGCGGCGTTGATCGTCTGGCGATGGGGCAGGCGACCTGGCTGGGGGCCGCGCCACCGGCTGGCGTTGGCAGCGGCCGCGATGTTTTTCTTCATCCTTCTGGGGCCGCTCGCGGAGTACAAAATCCAGCCAGCGGGCAAGATTGAAACAGGAATGGCGATTGCAGCGGTTGGCTGGCTGATCGGGCTGATCGTACTCTCGCGCTACGCCCGCCGCACAGAGAGGAAACGGCTTGGCGCAGCGATCCCATAGCCCCCTTCCCCTGCAGGGCGATGTCAAAGTCACGCGGGGGCGGGCGCACAGCCGAGCAGACGGAATGCGCGGGAGACCTGGGCCGGCGGTATGACGGAAGGCGGCGGCCAGGTTGGTTCAGCCCGCGAGCCGGAACAGCGCAAGCGCGCCGTTGCGTAGGGTGGCCGCGCTGGGGATGCGTCCGCGCGTTGTCGGCGTCCCTACCTGCCACTCCGACGTATGCTCCCGCACCCATTGCGCAATGGCTGCCCCCTGCTGCTGCCCCCTCAGAAACGCTGCGCAAATCAGCGCCAGGAACGTCGCCCAGTGATACCGACGGCCTCGCCGCGCACGCGGATCAGGCGTCTGCTCGAACACTGCTTCCCATGTGGGACACGCTGCTGCGCGCATCGGGTTTCCTCACAAGCACTCCTCGAACGATACTGCTTGTCAGCATACCTGATGCGTCTATCTTTTGCCCTGACTTTGACATCGCCCTGCCTTCCTCTGTGGAAGGGGTTGGGGGATAGGTTCTATCGATCCGGCGGAACACGGTAGTAGCGCAGAATCTGCTCGATCAGCGCGCGCCAGAGCGGCCCGGCTGCCGAGCCGCCAAAGATCGTCGAGCGCGGATGATTGAGCTTGACCAGTAACACCACGCGCGGATCGCTGGCGGGCGCATACCCAAGCACCGAGGCGTAGGTCAGCCAGGGGCGCGCCGGATCGGGCGTGGAGGTGCCGGTCTTCGCCGCCACGCTGTAGTCGCTCACCAGGTTCATCTGCGCCTCGCTCACCAGCGCCGAATCCACAAGCATCTGCGTCACCGTTTGCGCCGTCGCTGCGCTGACTACTCGTCGTCTTGCCTCTGGGCGATAGGTGAGTGTCTGGCCAAAGCCGCCATCGAGTGTCGCGCTCGCCACGATGTATGGGCGCATGAGCACGCCCCCGTTGGCCAACGCGGCGTAGGCCATAACCATTTGCAAGGGTGTCACGCCGATGCTTTCGCCAAACGAGTTTTCGGCAAGTGTCAGCGCCGCCTCGCCCGCAGATCGCGGCTGCGCCAGCAACCCCGCCGATTCCGTGGGCAGGTCTACGCCCGTTTTCGCGGCAAAGCCAAACGCCGCCAGCGCCGCATTGAAGCGTGCAAGCCCCACACGCTGCGCCACCCAGATGGCTCCCACGTTCGCCGAGTATTGCAACACCTGAACCATGTTTTCGCGGCCATGCCCCTGTCGGCCAAAGTTATAGATGCGCACGCCATCCACCACGGTCGAGCCGTTATCATACAGACTGCTCTCCGGCGTGATGGCGCCCGCCTGAATGCCCGCCGCCATCGTGATTGCCTTCATCACCGAGCCGGGATCGTAGACCGCGCTGACAGCGGGGTTCATCAGGTTGGCGAGCGGGGCCAGCCCGTAGGCGTTGGGATTGAACGAGGGCATGTTGGCCATCGCCAGGATCGCCCCCGTATGTGGATCGAGCGCAATCACCGTGCCGCCGTCTGCGCCCGTCTGGGCGATGGCTTGCGCCAGCCCTTGCTCTGCCCAATACTGAATGGTGGCGTCGAGCGTCAAAGTGATGTTGGCGCCGGCAATCGCGGGCGTCTCTTGCTGTGGCCCCGTCGCCAGCGGATCGCCGTTGGCGTCTACCGTCGTGAGCAGCATTCCCGGCTGGCCCGCCAGCAGCGCATTCTCACCAAGCTCAACGCCATACTGTCCCACGCCATCGCTGGCACGCACGAAGCCCAATACCTGCGCCGCCAACCCGCCATCGGGATACTCGCGTATCACCTGTGGATAGAGCGCCACGCCCACCAGCGCGCCGTTCGCCAGCGCCGCGTTCACCGCCGCTCGCTGCCCTTCATCCAGCAACATGGGCGCGCCTGCCGCGTCGCGTAGCGCCACATACGCGCCAGGAATGTTGAGTTGACTGCGCAGCAACCCCGGCGGCAGGTTCAGGGCAAGGCCAAGTGACTGCGCGTCAGTGTCGAGCGCGCCGCTCTGGCGGATCACATCAGGATCGGCGATCACCAGGTCGCGCGTGACGCTCAGCGCCAGGATGTTTCCGTTGGCGTCGAGGATCATCCCGCGTTCGGCGGCGAAGACAACCGCGCGCAGGTGCTCGGCGTTGGCGCGCGCGGTGAGCGCCGCTCGCTGGATTATCTGCCAGTAGGCGACGCGCCCGCCCAGCGCCAACAGCGCCAGCAGAAACACCCCCAATAGGATCGCCTGACGACGACGCTGACTGGCTATGCGCGCCAGTTCAGCCGATGGGTATATCATTGCCCGCTGCCTTTGGGTATGACAATGATTGGCCCCGGCGCCGCCGGACGCAGGCCAAGTGCGATAGCGCGCCGATGAATGTACGCAGGGCTTTCGACCAGCGCCAGCCGCTCGTGCACTTGTTCATCCTGCCGCTGGAGTTGCGCTTGTTGCGCTTGCGCTGCCTGAAGTTGGGTGTTCGCTGCATCCACGGCGACAACCTGTGTGAGATAGATCAGAGTGAGCAGCGCGATCACCAGAGCGCATTCGAGCGCCAGCAATGGGAGCGGTTGTCCGGCAAAGCGCGCCAGCCAGCCATGTTGTGTGTCATGGAGCCTTCGCAATGAATGTGATGAATGTTTAGAGTGACGCACGCGCTCACGCGACGCGTGGAGTGTATGTGTAGTCATCAGGGTTTCCTCCTTGTATGCCATGGGTATGCAGGAAAGAGCGATCAGACATGCAAGCGGGGGCAACGCGCGGGGGGCGCCAAACTGCCAGTGAACAGGGTCTTCTATGCAACCTCTGCACAGAGAGACAGACTGTGATAGTGTGAATGAGAGAGAAGAATGCAACAACATCTGTGTGGGAAAGGTTCGGCGCTGAAAAATGAAAATATCCCTTGAAGCAGAGCAGCTTCCTCCTAAGCAGAACGGCAAAAGTCTTTTACTAGGCGGCCTGTGATCACCGGCCCATCTGTGTCAGCAAAGTATCGCTCCTTGCTTGGAAGAAGACTTATGCCAATCCGCT
>JAJPIU010000164.1 GCA_021324535.1 Pseudomonadota bacterium | reverse complement strand
GGCGTCAAGCGGCTTGCCTCCGGCGCCTGCCTGTTGGATGCGCCCTTTGCGCCCGTCTATCCTGACGCGCGCACCCCCGGCGCGCCGGAGGGCTGGTAGGCAAGGAAGCTGTCAGCGCAGCAGTTTGTCTGCCATACCTATGCAGGAATGACTTTTCGGCATGGCTTGTGCGCTTATGATCCTGAGCGCCTGTCGCATGATTCAGGCGTATGGTATGATGAACCGCCCCTCTCTGTCTCTCGTATTCCATACACGAACGGATTGGGCGCGTTCTCATCGGGACTCATAAGGATAGTCACTTACCATGAACGATTCATCGTCGCCGGCGCCAAAGAATGACGCGCACACGCAAACGTCTGTTCGCCAGCGAGACGGCGCACAAGCGCCAACGCGAGCGCCGCATGCCTGGCCTCCCCGATTACTGGCTCAACCGGCAAATCGCGCCGGGACGTCCATTCTCATCACCGGGCGCGCCGTCTGGACGGCGTTGTTGGTGATCAGCGTGCTTGCCATTGGCTACCTGTTGGTGCATGACGCGCTGGGTGCGCTCATCACCATCTTCATTGCCATCATCGTCGCCGAAGCCATGCGCCCCATCGTGAATGCGCTTGGGCGCTTTCGTATACCTCGCCCACTAGGTATTTTGCTCATCTACCTCGGCGTCTTCGCCGCATTTGGATTGCTGGGCTGGCTGATCGTGCCGCCAGTGGTGAATCAGGCAGTCACACTGGCGAATAACGCGCCGGACTATGTACAGCAGGCGCAACAACTGCTCAGCGCGGTGCAACATATGCTGAGTGGCAATCCCAGTCTGTCAGCGGCGCTGCAATCTCTCGAGGGCAAACTGGGCGATACCGTCAGCGGCTTTGTCGTGACGCTGATCAACATCCCGTTTAACATCATTGATTTCATTGCCAGCCTACTACTCATCCTGACCACAGCGTTCTTCTGGTTGACTAGCTCCCGTCGCATCAAGGAGTTTGTCCTGAGCCTGCTGCCATCCTATCAGCAGTCACTGGCCAGTGAGATCATCACTGAATTGAGCGAGAAGCTGGGTGGCTATGCGCGCGGCGTCATTGTCAATATGACGGTGATTGGCGTACTGACCGGTGTCGTAATGTCGCTGCTGGGGATTCAGTTCGCTTTACTCTTGGGCATCCTGGCTGGCTTATTTGAGCTCCTGCCGTTTGTTGGCCCGTGGATCAGCGGCGGCGTCGCTGTTTTAGTAGCCCTGGCGACCGGTGGGCCAAGCGGGCCGATCCATGCGGTTGAGGTCATCATCGCCTTTGAGATCATCCAACTGTTGGAGGGGAATGCGCTGGCGCCGCTGGTGATGAGCCGCGCGGCGCGCCTCGATCCGCTGGTGGTGATCGTCTCGGTGATCATTGGCGGCGCGGCGTTGGGGATCGCTGGCGCGGCGCTGGCTGTTCCGTTGGCGGTCGTCCTTCAGGTGTTGGTCACGCGGATGGGCGCGCCGCTCGCTCGTCGGGCGCTTGGGCGCGAGGCCGAAGACCGCGCCGAGGAGGCCGCAACGGAAAACGCTACAGGGGAAAACGCCGCACAGAGGCCACTGGAGCTTGCCCCAGGCGAGACGGTTATCCAGGTAGGCGCCATCTCGACGGCGGCTGTCGCGCCTCCTCTTGCGCCACCCACGTCTCCCACTTCTGGGTCGTCTCCGACGCGTTCCCCGGCTCCCGCCGCGCCTGTGGATCACGCTCAGGAAAATGTTCCACAGGCGCCAGTGTAGATAGGCGCTAGAGCGCCTCGTAAATGGCCGCGATGCCCTGGCCACCGCCGATGCACAGGGCAGCAGCGCCATAGCGAAGATCGTTGCGGCGTAGCTCGTTGATCAACGCCAGTGAGATACGCGCGCCACTTGCGCCCAATGGATGACCCAGAGCGATGGCCCCACCGTTGACGTTCGTCTTGTCGCGCTCGAGGCCAAGCTCTTTCTCCACCGCCAGATATTGCGAGGAGAACGCCTCGTTGACCTCCACGCGGTCAAGCTGATCGAGCGTCATATCGGCGCGCTTGAGCGCCTGGCGAATCGCGGGCGCCGGGCCAATGCCCATAATAGAGGGATCAACACCAACGATACCCCACGAGACGAGCCGCGCGATAGGCTTCAGCCCGCGTTCGCGCGCGGCAGCGCCCGTCGCCAGCACCAGCGCGGCGGCGCCGTCGTTGATGCCGCTGGCGTTGCCCGCCGTCACCACACCGCCCTCGCGGAAGCGTGAAGGCAGCTTGCCAAGCGCCTCCATCGAGGTCTGGCGGATGCCCTCGTCGCGCTCAATCAGTGTTTCGCGGCCCTTGCGGTCTTTCACCGCGACAGGAACAATCTCTTCGGCGAGGTAGCCTTTCTCCTGCGCGTTGGCCGCCGCCTGCTGGCTACGCAGCGCATAGGCGTCCACCGTCTCGCGGTCGAGATTGTAGCGCTCCGCGAGGTTCTCGGCGGTGATGGCCATGCCGCAGCCAACGTAGGTGTCAATCAGCGCCTCCCACAGGTAGTCCTCGAACTTGTGCTCGCCCAGGCTCAGGCCAGTGCGTGCGCCGCGCACGACGAACGGCGCCTGTGTCATGTTTTCCGTACCGCCCGCCAGCGCCAGGCTGCCTTCGCCCAACAGCATGCTTTGCGCCGCAGAGACCACCGCCTGCAACCCCGATCCGCAGAGCCGGTTGACCGTCAGCCCTGGCGTCTCGATGGGCGCGCCAACCTTCAGCGCGATGTGGCGCGCACAATAGATCGCGTCGCGGCTCGTCTGCATGACGTTGCCAAACACCACCTGATCGATCTCGGTTGGTGTGACGCCAGCGCGCTCCAACGCTGCACGCCCGGCGATGGCCCCAAGCTCAATCGCCGAGATGTCTTTCAGAGATCCCATGAACGCGCCGAACGGTGTACGCGCGCCCGCTACCACCACAATGTCCCG